>JAUNNJ010000061.1:0-3824 GCA_030531495.1 Bacteroidales bacterium | reverse complement strand
AGAACTTGACCATTTTCTACCACCTTCTGAGCCTTAACAGACTTGCTTTCGGCAACATCGGTAATAGAAGTTTGTTCAGCTTTTTGAACCACGTGATAAACGAGCTTTGCACCTGGATAAGCAATCTTCACATAAGCTTCGCGTGATGCGGTGCCAGCAGGAAGAGGTTGAACATTCACCTTCAGGTAGCTCAAATAGCCAAATTCGCCCGACGACATATCATCAGAAACAGAAGCGCCTACCCATGCAGGAACAGGGCTACCGTCTTCAGATGTAAGTGTCATCTCTGCAGCTGGGTGGTAAGTGAACACTTCCACACTCTTTTCGCCACCGTCTTCATTGAAAGCAGCTTCGCCTGTTTCGCTCGAATAGTTCCATACGAGGAAAGGATTTTCCACTTCCATCATCACTGCAGGAGCTGTGTAACGAGAAGTGCTGATATAGCTACCGCGGATACCCATATACACACCGTCTTTCTTCACATAACCAAGTTCACCCTTGCCTTCATCGAAATAGTCAGCACTGTAGAGGCTGGTGAAGTCGGTAACAGCTTCGGTATTATAGCCGGTTACTTCCACCAAAATTGGTTCTTCCACATTAAGAGGTGATTCGAGAGGGAATCTCATGATACCGCTGTATTTACCATTGGTTGAACTCTTTAAAAATTCTGGAGTGGTAAGAATCATTGCATTGCTCACCTTCAAGCTTACTGAAGCGATTTTTTCGCCAGGGGTCACTTTCACAAAAGAAGTGCCGTATGCAGGAATTTCCGACAATTTATAGATGTTGGCCACGAAAGTAGCTTCAGCGTCGTCCGATGCCATTTGCAGAGATTGGAAACGAACACCCACTGCATTGATTGCATAAGGATGGGTTGGCTTTTCAACAGCCACAGCCATTGCATCGATGCCCAAAGTGTTGCGACCAAGCAAATTGCCTGCTGCTGCACCCGCATCATCCTTCACTGTTGCATAATAAGAACCTGCAGACACTGTTCCATCGCGGTTGCTCTTTGCGGCAAAGAATTTAGGGCTTGCCCATGCATGGCGAACTGTGGTGGTTGGTGACAACTGACCAGGATAGTTGGGATAAGTGCTGAGGGAACTTACATAAGCAGTGGTGCCATTATAACCACCTAATTGATATACACTTGCGGTGTTGTCTGTGCCTAAAACAGTGAGACGAGGCACTGAGTCGAGTTCAAGATTCCAGCTGTTGGTAAAAGCAACTGCAGATACCACTTGTGATTTAGGCTGCATGCTTTCTTGATACCATACTTTCCAACTGTGAACCGCAGCACCAGTTGAAGCACTTTCAAAAGTATAATCAGCATATGGATGCATCACCAAATATGGAGCATACCAAGAACTGTAGCTCGCCTTGCCTTCGGTGCTATAGCATGAGAGATAGAATGCGCCATCGGGGCGGTTGTACCAAGCCTTTACAGTAGCATTTGCACTCACTTTATGCTTATCTTCAGGAGCAAACTTCATAAAGCTCACTTCTTCTGCTGGATATTCTTCAGCAGTGAGAGCAGCCTTTGTGTTGAACGATGAGAAATCCACAGCAGCCGAACGCTGTGCAAACGATGTGGTAGCGAATGTGGCAGCTGCCACTAAAAGTAAAGTTTTTTTCATACTGATAAGTATTTTATTAGTGATTATTATAATTCCCTTTTTCATAGATTGCAGAATAACCCTAAAATCTTTTTGCAAAGATAGCAATAAAACTAAAATAAGCAAAGATTTTCAAGCATTTTTATTTCAATTTATCACACTTGCATTTCACACGGCTTATCAGGAAATCACCTAAAAAAGGTTCCCACAGCAGGAAAACCGCTGTGGGAACATCGCCGTACTTAGTATATCGTGTAATTTCTCTTATTTTATCCGAGAATCATGTTGATCAATGCTGTCACATCCGATACATTCACTTCACCATTGCCATCCACGTCGCAAACTTCATCGCTGTAGTCAGCTTCGCCAAGGATCTTGTTGATGAGGGCTGTCACGTCCGACACATTTACAATGCCGTCGCCATCAATGTCGCCAGGCACTACAGGAGTAGGGTCGCCTTGGGTGAGCTTAAACTTCAAGTCTGCACCAGGATACTCCATTTTCACTACACATTCACGGCCTCTCACACCTTCAGGAAGTGGAGCCACGTCGAACGAAACAGTAGTCACGTGCGAATATGCGCCATTTTCCATTTCGTCGGCATATTCCACAGTCACCCAATCAGGGAGGTCTACACCGTTTTCGTCAACAAAAAACCACTCATCACCGCCATGCCATGAAAAAACTTCCACATCATATTTTTCGCCGGCAACTGGCACATTGCGCTCACCGGTTTCTGTACTGTAGTTATACACCATGAATGGGCGCTCAGCGTCGATAAAGATTGTAACACCTGTGTAGAGAGCACCAGAAGTGAAGAAGTTGTTCATACCCCTATACTGATAAGTGCCATTCGACATCATGCGCTTAGCATAGCACAATTCGCCATGACCTTCATCGTAGCCGTCGCTTGAGTAAAGCATAGTGAAGTCTTCCACATCATCCACATTGTAGCCAGTCACTTCCACGAGAATTGGGAAGTCGATGGTAGGAGTCACGTCAAACACGATACCATCTTCTTCTTCCTGCATTGGGAAAGAAAGAAGGCCATTTGAAGCAGTGAGATTGTCGACAGTCACTTCACCTTGAGCCACAAGCTCGCCGGGAGTTACGGTTACGGATGATTCTGAATCAAATTCTGGAATGGCATCAAGGCGATACACCTTTGCATAAAGAGTGACAGGTGCATTCACTTTGAGCATCTGGTAGCGAACACCCACATGGCGCAGTGCATAAGGATGACTTGGCTTTTCGAAAGCCATTGCCATACCATCTACGCCACTGAAGTTGCGACCATACCAGCGGCCTGTGGTTCCGCCTGAAGCATCTTTTGCACCAGTCATATAGTATGAGCCAGCCAACTTGGTGAAATCGCGGTTGGTGTTTGCAGCAAAGTATTTTGAAGAATACCACAAGTGGTTGGTGGCAGTGTTGGTAAACG
Organism: Bacteroidales bacterium; assembly: GCA_030531495.1. Classification (GTDB taxonomy): domain Bacteria; phylum Bacteroidota; class Bacteroidia; order Bacteroidales; family Muribaculaceae; genus Sodaliphilus. The sequence continues at coordinate 767 of JAUNNJ010000061.1, read as the reverse complement.
CGCTTTCGTAGTCAACACGGGCAAGCAGACGAGAAACATGTTCGGTTTCTACAGTCGATTTATCCGAGCTGAGTTTACCGCCCTTAAGTTGATAGGTCGAATTTTTTGTGCCATAATAAGCCCAGATTTCAGGAACAGTATCAGTTTCCAAAATCAATTGCTCACGAACAAGGTTTAAGTCAGAGGATGGAGCCCACTCATATCCCTTGATAGCTCTGCTGTATTGATGGCTATACCACACCCAAGAAGTGGCACCTGTACATGCATTCAAAAAAGTCACCGAGCTATAAGGAGAAGCGTGCAGAAAAGGAGTGTATAACGAAGAGAAGCTCGTTGGCACTGGATTTTCATCCTTGGTAATGTAGGTGCCATAGAACACACCTGCAGGACGATGATACCATGCTATACCCATATCAGTTTTCACCTGGGGAGCCTTCTTTTTAGAAATGTATTGATTTTGATCAGTTTTTTCAACCCCAAAATCAGCTGTAGCCAGCTCCATCACATCGGTTGTCATTGCTGGATTCACAGGCTTCAACTTTTGATCACTTAATCGGACACTTTGAGCCAGCATCGACGATGTGGCAAAAAGAGCAGCTGTAAATAGTAATGATTTCTTCATACGCTAAATACTTTTAATGTTCAACAATAATTTTGCGGAAAAGCTCCCCAAATAATTAATAATTACACAAAGATATATAAAAATAATTACAATATCCTTAATTCCGCAACACTATAGTTTAACATTATTTATAAGTGCCTGAGCA
>JAUNNJ010000060.1 GCA_030531495.1 Bacteroidales bacterium | reverse complement strand
TCACAAGGGCAGGAGCTCCGCTCTCAAACATGTTGGTTGCAAATGAGCGACGGGCAGTATGCGCTGAAATGAGTTCATATTTTGGAGACGTCTCTTTAACCCGTTTGCCCCCGATAGTGTGAGTAATGGACTCCATGCTGTCTAAGCCTGCTAATTTACAAACCTCTTTCAAGAACACATTGAACTTTTGGTTGCTTATCACAGGAGGGAGTACTCCTTTATACTTTTCAAATATACTACGTACTGCAGGAAATACAGGAATACAAACCTTAGTGCCGGTCTTTTTTTGTACAAGTTCAAAATATCCACGTTTAATGCTCTCTGGAGCTGCAAGTTTGTCCAAGTCGCTATATCTGCACCCAGTCCATGCTAATAGAATGAACTGGTCACGCACACGGTTTAGATAGTCTTGTTTCAATTCCACATTCTGTATCTTCGTCAACTCCTCTGTCGACAGATATACATTATCAACTTCTTCAACAAGTTTGACGCATTTGCGGGGAGCAACGAATTCGCAATCAATGCGTTGTTTTAGTGGCAAGTTGTTTATCACGGCTTTTAGGTTCTTTATGTGTTTTCCAACGTTGTTAAGTTTGTACCCTTTGCCGTTGAGAAACATCACAAACTGATCATAAAAATCTTTATTAAGCTCTTGAATCATTAAGTCTTTTAGAGCCTTGGACTGTAAAAACTCCATGACCGCAGTTTGTGTTTGTTTGTATTGCAAGAGCGTTCTATGAGTCATTGGTTGCCCTTTGCGAGTTCCGGACTCTAATATGCGCGTAGGTGCATCATTAATAAATTTTGAGATTGCACCTAATAATGTAATTGGAGATTTTCCTTCACGTTCAGATTCATTGCTTTTTTGGGGATTAAGAAACTTTGATACCTGCTCCTTAAGCCAATCTTTGGGGATAGATTCACTATTCTCGTTTTGCCATGCTTCTTCAATAGCTGTGCACATTGATTCTATTTTGTTTCTACACTCATTGTGATAACGACGTTCTTCATCATTTATGCGACGGGTGTCAACCATCTTGTGCCCGTCCCAATAAGAAGGATTATCAAGAATGTAAATACCTGTCTTTGCGCGCTGATCAATGCGTTTGCCATGATAGAATCTATCCTGATTTGTTTTCTTCCCGTAGTGTTGTTTCTGATAGAAGATAATGATAGTTCAATTGTTGCCATAAAAGTGTGTTTTTTGTTTAAAAATTTCTATTGCAAAGATACTGAATTTGAATTATTCCTACAAAATTTTTTGCCGAATTTTTGCCGACTTATTTGTTGCTTATTGGTTTTTCATGTTATTCTTCCTTTAAATACATATGCACCAACTACTGCACTATCAGGCACTTTTCAGTTGTAGAGAAAAAACATAGAATATCATAACATAACATTTGAAAAGTCCCAGCCGAATCACCTTATTAACAGTGTAGAAATCAGTTTTTTGGGTTTCTACACTGTTTTTTCTTTTTGAACCCTTGCCGTTGTGATTTGCTCAAATGAGATATATTTTATATTTTTGAAAAAAATTAATATTATGAAAAAAATTATATTCTCAGCTATTTTAGCGATATCTGCAGTGTTTTCTTTCAATGCAGCAAATAATGTGGCCTATCAAGATGCGTCGGTTCGTTTCACTGTTATCACCGATGGCACGGTGCGTATGGAATATGCGCCCGACGGCAAGTTTGTTGACGAAAAGTCGTTTGTGGCAGTGGAGCGCGACTATGCTCCAGTGAAGTACACGGTAAAGAATGGCTCCTGGATAGAAATTACCACATCAAAGATGAAGCTCCGCTACAAGAAGGGCAGTGGTGCTTTCACAGAAAAGAATACCGAAATCAAGGGCGTGAAGGGCGCATTCCAATTTGCATGGAAACCAGGCATGAAGCAGAAAGCCAACCTCAAGGGTACTTATCGCACACTCGACCGTTGTTTGGGCGAAACATTCAGCCCCGGCAAGGAGAAGATAAAATTGCCTATTGAAGACGGTATTATTGCCCGCGACGGTTGGGCGCTAATCGACGATTCAAAGAATTTCCTTTTCGACGGTTCGCAAGACTGGGACTGGGTGAAGCAACGCAAAGTTGCCGATGGGGCACAGGACTGGTACTTTATGGCCTATGGCACCGACTACAAGAAGGCGCTGTCCGACTTTGCCACATTTGCCGGCAAGATGCCATTGCCTCCACGCTATGTGTTTGGCTACTGGTGGAGTCGCTACTGGGCTTACAGCGACCAAGAGATGCGCGACCTTATCGACAAGATGGATGCATATCAAATTCCTCTTGATGTGCTCGTTGTCGACATGGACTGGCACTATACCGATAATGTGCGTGGCGGTTGGACAGGCTTCACATGGAATAGGTCGTTCTTCCCCGAACCTAATAAATTCCTCAACTATCTTCGCGACAAAGGCTTGAAAATAACGCTTAACCTCCATCCCGCCGATGGTATCAAGACCTGGGAAGAAAAGTACAAAGAAATGTGTGCTGAGGTGGGTTTGAACCCTGCAGAGAAGAAAGATATTCCTTGGTGGGGCAGTCGTAAGGACTTCACTAAGGGGCTGTTCAAGCATATTCTCAACCCGATGGAGAAAGAGGGCGTTGACTTCTGGTGGCTCGACTGGCAGCAGTATCCAAACGACTTGCTCGTTGACGGGCTGAGCAACACATGGTGGATTAACTACACCTTCTTTACGCAGCAGCAGAAGTTTACCGACAAGCGTCCGTTGCTCTATCACCGTTGGGGTGGGCTTGGCAACCACCGCTATCAGATTGGTTTCTCGGGCGACACTTATGTGGGATGGAAATCATTGGATTTCCAGCCATATTTCAACCACACAGCCTCTAATGTGCTCTATGGATTCTGGAGCCACGACATTGGTGGCCATATGTTTGGATGGGGCAATGATATCTCTCCAGAGGATGCCACCGACCATGTCGACCCTGAACTCTATGTGCGATGGATGCAGTTTGGCGCATTGAGCCCAGTGCTCCGCACCCATTCCACCAAGGACAACCGTCTGGAGAAAGAGCCTTGGGCATTTGGCCCAGAGGTGACCGATATGCTCCGCGACATTATCCAACAGCGCTATCGTATGGCTCCATATATATATACTACTGCTCGCAAGGCCCATGACACTTCCATCTCGATGTGCCGACCTATGTACTACGACTATCCAACCACCGAAGAGGCTTATCAGTTCAAGAACCAGTATATGTTTGGCGATGATATGATGATTGCACCTGTCACTCAGCCTGCTACTAAAGGTTTTGCGACTATCAAGGTATGGCTTCCTGAAGGTAAATGGTATGAGATGGTGAGCGGCACTATGCTCGAAGGCGGCAAGGTTGTGGAACGCGACTTTGCAATCGACGAATATCCTATCTATGTGAAGGCTGGTTCTGTTTTGCCATTCACTGGCAGTAAAGTTAAAAACCTTACAGCAAACGACGACCCAGTGGAAGTGACCGTGTTCCCTGGTGGAAATGGTGAGTTTAGAATGTATGAAGATGCTGGTGTGAGCCAGAATTACGAAACCGAGTGCGCATGGACTTCACTTTCGTCAAAGCGCGAAGATAGCCGTGTGACCGTGAATATCGCTCCTCGCCAAGGGGCTTACGAAGATATGCCGCAAGCGCGAGATTTCAGTGTGCGCGTGCTGTGTTCTGAGTGGCCAGCTTCTGTGACCGTAAATGGTGTGGAAGCCGAATACACCTACGACGCCAAGGAATTGGCGGTGGTTGTGAAGTTGCCTAAGAAAGCATGTGGTGAAGCAACCGAGGTTGTTCTCAATTATGCAGCGCAGACACAAAACCTCGCCGACGGTACCATCGGTCGCGCAAAACGTATCGTGAAGACGATGAACGAGTTTAAGAGCAAGCGCGATCCGGGTCGTTTGTTCAACGATGAAGTGGCTGAACTTGGTTCGTTCTATGTGGGTGTCAATTACAATCCAGATAAAGTGCTCGAGTGGGTGAATAAGTTCAACACCACTTACAATCGTCTTCCCGAAGCCCTCAAGACTTTCGGCAACAAAGAGAATGACAAGGGCGACGTTCAATGGATTCTTGACGAAATCAACTACAAGAAATAAGCCTTCCTTTATGGTCGGTTACTTGTATTGAATGTGTTGAAAATGATTTTTTAGATAATAAGTGGTTTTATGAAAAAATTAGTGGTAATGGTATGCCTTTTGGTGTGCTCTGGTGCTTTCGCCGCTCCGGTTGCTTCTTCCAATGGCGATAAGGTGGCTGAGGCTCCTGCTTTCCGCGACCCGGTGACCGATGGCGCAGCCGACCCTTGTGTGGTGTTTAACCGTCAGGAAAAGGTGTGGCATATGTTCTACACCCAGCGGCGTGCCAACACCGAATCGTGCGACGTAGCGTATTGCTATGGCAACAAGATAGGCGTGGCTTGCAGCGACGACAATGGTCGCAGCTGGTATTATCGCGGCACTCTTGATTTGGATTTTGAAAATGGTCATAACACCTTTTGGGCTCCCGATGTAGTCTATTACAAAGGGAAATACCACATGTTCGTGACCTATATCCGTGGTGTGCGTAATCATTGGGGCGGTGCTTCGAAGATGATGCACTACACCAGCGAAGACCTTTGGAAGTGGAAATGTGAAGGCGCTTGCAAACTCCCTAAAGAGGGCGTGATTGATGCCACGTTGGCGCAATTGCCTTCGGGGAAATGGCGTATGTGGTTTAAGTGGGACAGCAAGTCGTACTTTGCCGATAGCGACGACCTCTTCAAATGGACCGGTGCCGATAAGCCTGCAGTGAGCGACCATCCTCATGAAGGTGCTAAGGCATTCAGATTTGGCAAGTATTATTGGCTCGTGGTGGATGAATGGGCAGGAATGGGTGTGTATCGTTCCGACGACTTCGACCATTGGACTCGTCAAGAGGGCAGAATACTTGATGTGCCAAGCAATCGGCGTGACGACGGGCCTTCAGGTTCGCATGGCGATGTGGTAGTGGTTGGCGACCGTGCATGGGTGTTCTATTTCACCCATCCAGGCAGAAAGCGTCATCCCGACGCCGACCACGACGCCAACGACAATATCCCGTATGAGCACCGACGCTCATCAATTCAGGTGGCAGAACTTGAAATCACCCCAGAGGGCACGCTCCAAGTGAAAGACCGCAATGCTGGTGTGCACATCTATCTCCCCAACGACTATAAATAGCTATTTTATTTGGTGAGAGTGCGGCCGGTGGTGTGCGTTTTGACGTTGCTCACGCGGCTGCGTTTCTTGTCGGGCGATGTGGTAAAGAGTTTGCTCACGCTGGCATCTACAGTGGTGTTGGTGATGTCGTGGCTGTAGTCATTGCTTTTTGGCATGCCTACGAGGGTGTTGTATTTGCCGAGTCGTGCATCAATGGTGCTGCCGCTGATTTGCAGTTTCTTTGGCGCATTGATGTAGTAGCCGTGAGAGTCGCATCCGCCGATAGAAATCTGCGAATCTTTTATCACTACCGACTCCATTTGCTCAAAGAGGCTCCAGTCCACACGGGCTGTGCCGTGCACTCTGCACTTGTCGAGACTCACAGAATAGGATTTTCCACCCACTTTGCTGAAGAGGTAGGCAAATGGGTTGCTGGTTTTACCTCCGCTGTAGGAGGCGCTACCGTTCACTTCTATATCAGTGTTCACAAAATCAACTTTTGGACTGGTGGCTTTTGTTGAAAAAGCCGCAAATATGCTCATGATGCAGTATTGGCTACTTGCATCGGTTTGTTTTTTTAGGTTGAACTTGAATGTGCAGTTTTCAAAGAGCAATCGGTCGGCGCATGTGCGCACAGCCATTGTACCGTAGGTGTCGGTAGAAAAGTCGAATGTTGTGTTTTTGATGATGAAAGTATCACCAACACGACCTTCTGAAGCATTGAAAGCATAACTGTCGTAACCTACGAGTTTGTATTTCCCGTTGACCACAAATTTGCTGTTTTCAATTCGATTGCCGTATGAATGATTGGTGTAGGCTGCGTCTGATTCCTGCTTCGGGCCATAGAAAAGGTCGGTAAACGAGGCGTTGCGCACCACCACATTGTGCGAAAGTGTGGAGATGTCGATAGGTTGGAGGGCATAGTCTCCACTCACATTTTCCACCGTCACATTCTCTGCACGCATACCGATTGGTTGGAAGTAATGGTGCGAGAACGTGCAATCTGCGATGCGCGCGTTACTGATTTTTCCCGCTTGGGCGTAGTTGTTGCGCTTCATGCCAAACACCACACCATTGAGGCGCATCTCAAAGTGGCAGTCGTGTACATTGATACCCGACGAGGTCTTGTTTGGAGCGCTGGTGTCGAACACCACGCCTTCTGCCGCCAGTCCCAGATTTTTTGTGCCGTCGGCGCCGTAGTAATAGCAATTGTCTGCCCAATCATATTTATTGCCCCCACGTGTCACCGTGTAGGAAACCCCATTCACCTTTATGGCTTTTGATGGATTTCCGCTGGTGTGGATTGGGGGGAAATCGTGACATTCGTGAAAACCCATAAATGCCATGTTGCTCACTTCCACATTGCAGCAGTCGATAAAGCGGATGCCACTGATGAGCATACCGCCGTGCATCACCATATTTTTGCATCCTTCAATGCGGATGTAGGGTGGGGCATAGATAGCGGCGGAGGATTGATGAGCAGTGAAAAAGGCTCCATTCCATTCAAAATCCACATTTGTGCTGCCATTGAGGAAAGTGGCAATGCGTTCCATTGTCTTGAAATTGTCGGTACCAGTGCGGTAGCCGATAGTCTGTTGAGGTAGACTTTTATACGACCACTTACTTTTATATAATGTGCTCATATCGGCTTTGCAGCCGAAATTGGTGGCTTTCAGTTTTGAGTTGATGATGTTGCCCGATAGCGTGCAGTTGTTGAAATATGTCTTGCTGTCGGGAACCACGATTTTCAAGTTTTTTGCTGTGATTTTTGCACCAGTGATGCGACCTCCAGCAAAGATGATGGTGGAATTGTCGCCAATTTTGATGCTGGATGCTTTCAGTTCTTTCGTGATGCGGTAAGTGCCGGTTCGGGTCATCGACGAAGCGTTTTTCACCACCGTACCGGTAGCAGCCTCCATTTGGGTGAAGCATATGAATAGCGAAATCAATATGAATATTCTTTTTATCATAGCGCCGTTTTATTTTTGTAATGGCAAATATACGAATAAAACTTAAAATGTGGATTTTTCAGGGCAAAACTTTGCAGAGATGGTGGTGTTATTGTAATTTTGAAGAAGTTTATTTGATGATAATATGAAGAAAATCGGAATATTTTTATTTTTGGCGGCAATGCTAATGGCGGCGTCGTGCAACAAGAAACCTTCTTTGGGTGGCCCTGGCGATTATAATTTAACATGGGACATGAAGCGTGTGTTGGCCACAGGCAACAGTATCGATTCTGTGTCATTTTTCGTGAATGGGCAGCATGTGTCCACGCTCACCGAAGCCGAGAATGGAAAATACGTGTTTAAAGGCGAAGCTGCCGAAAAAGATATAGCAAAGCTTGTGGCTTATGTCAACCATTCTGAAGTGCAGGCTGTGGTGTATGTGGCACTTGAAGCCGGAGATATTGCTGTAGAGAATGAGCTGCAGTGCGCCGATGGCACTCCTATCAACTACGATGCTTTTGATATGATTTCTAAAGTGGTCAACGGCACAAATGTGTCGCCATCAGAAATCATTTCGTTCGTGCAAGAGCATTCTGCCGATGTGCGTTCGCTGCTGGTTGTGGGCAACGAGGCGTTCCGAAGCATGGTTCCGCCCGCCGATATGCAGAAATTGTTTGAATTGATTCATCCCGAATTGAAAAATTCGGTGGTGGGAAAGGAAATAAAGGCCGCTATCGACAAGACTTGCAGCACGCTTGCTGGTGCGAAATTCGTGGATTTCGCAGCCACATACAAGGGTAAAACTGAGCATTTGAGCGACTATGTGGGCAAAGGAAAGATTGTGGTGGCCGATTTCTGGGCAAGTTGGTGTGTGCCATGTCGCAACGAGATACCCAATCTTATTGAGCTATATAAAAAATATGGCGACAAGATTGTGGTGCTCGGCATCGCCACATGGGACGACCCTGAAGAAACAAAGAAGGCTATTACGGAACTGAAGATTCCATATCCTCAGATGCTGAATGCACAAAATGCGGGTAGCGATGCCTACTCAATTATGGGCATCCCTGAAATTATTGTTTTCTCCCCCGACGGCACCATCCTTCAGCGAGGTTTGCGGGGAAAAGAACTTGATAATGCGGTGGCAGAAGCATTGAAATCGTAGTGGGTATTTATTATCAGTCAACAATAAATGCATCTGATTACGGATGCCAAACACTCCAACAGTGAAATCTAAAAAGAAACGCACACCATATGTAGTGCCGCATCTCTGTGGCAACTTTGCGGCTATCGACTTTGAAACGGCCAACAATTCACCATCCAGCGTATGCAGTGTGGGCATTGTTGTGGTTCGCGATGGGGTAGTGGTGGAGAATTTCTACAGCCTTATCCATCCATCGCCCAATTTCTATTCTTATTATAATGTGGCAGTGCATGGCATTCAGAAAGAATACACGGAAAACGCACCCCGTTTCCCTGAAGTTTGGGCTCAGGTGGAACCTCTAATCGAAGGGCTTCCTCTGGTGGCGCATAATTGCAAATTCGATGAAGGATGCCTCAAAGCGGTGTTCCGCACTTATCAGATGGACTATCCCGACTATGAGTTTCATTGCACTTGCAGGGCAGCACGTCATCTGCTGAAAGATGTGCTCCCCAACCATCAATTGCCCACTGTGGCGGCGTATTGCGGTTTCAACCTCGAAAATCATCACAATGCCATTGCCGATGCCGAAGCCTGTGCTGCCATTGCTATGGAGCTTCTGAAATAGTAAAATTGTCGCAAATTTGGTAATTTATATAAAAAATGTCCTTTTTGGAGCATTTTTATTTTTGTATGTCTATATTTGTGATAAATATCATTACATAGAACAGACATTAAAAACAACTGTAAACAATGAAAAAAGCTTTTTTATTTTCTTTGGCAACTGCTGTGGCATTAGGCTTTGCAGCTTGCAATAGCACCGACTCGGCCGAAACCACCTTGTCGGGTTTGAAGAAGGCTGATTTTGAATCGACCGTGAAGGGTAAAGAAAATCACCTCTATGTGCTCACAAACAAAAATGGCATGGAAGTGTGCGTGACCAACTTTGGCGCTCGTATCGTCTCTATTATGGTGCCAAACAAGAATGGCGAAATGCAAGACGTGGTTCTCGGCTTCGATTCTATCGCAGATTATGTGAACAACGAGGACAACAACTTTGGTGCTGCCATCGGACGTTATGGCAACCGCATCGCTCAAGGAAAGATTACCATCGAAGGAAAAGAATACCAGCTTCCACAGAACAACTACGGACACTGCCTGCACGGTGGACCAGAAGGCTATCATCGCCAAATGTGGGACGCCAACCAAGTGGATGACCATACATTGGAAATGACACTGCAAGATTCTGCAGCAGTGGCCAACTTCCCTGGCAATGTGACAGTGAAGATGACCTACACACTTACCGACGACAATGAACTGAAGATTGATTACAGCGCTACTACCGACTCTACCACCATTCTCAATCTCACTAACCACTCTTACTTCAACCTTGGTGACCTTTCAAAGGATGTGATGGCTCAAGAATTGATGATTAGTGCCGACAGTATCACCCCAATCGACTCTACATTTATGACAAATGGCACAATGCAGGCTGTGGCTGGCACACCATTTGACTTCCGCAAGAGCAAACCAATCGGCAAGGATATCAAGGCCGACGATGAGCAGTTGAAGAACGGTAATGGCTATGACCACAACTTCGTGCTCAACACCGGTGGCGACATCAAGAAGGTGGCTGCTCGCGCTTACTGTCCCGAAACAGGTATCGTGATGGAAGTGTTCACCACCGAACCGGGAATTCAACTCTATGTGGGCAACTTTCTTGACGGTAAACTCAAAGGCAAAAAGGGTGTGGCTTATCCATTCCGAGGCACTATCGTGATGGAGACTCAGCACTATCCAAATTCACCAAACCAGAAGGAATATCCATCAGTGATTGTTAAACCTGGTGAAACCTACAAGAGTGCTTGTATATACAAATTCTCTGTAAAAAAATAAATTTAAAAAACAACTGCTATCACGTCCCACAATTTGTGAAATCCGATTGTGGGGCGTGACTTTTTATGCGGGGAGGCGTGTGCGAAATATTCATGGTAGAAGGGTATAGTGTTGGGATAGAGTGATGTTGTGGTTTGTATGAAAATTGATTGCGACAAATTTTGTTATTTTTTGAAACAATTATGGTATTTTTCTTGTTTTATTCATTCTATCTTTGCAAAGTACAAAACCAACTTATTGTTAGCATAAATATTTTAATAAAATAACTAATATTATTTCATTTATGAAAAAAACTATTACTTTTTTAGCAGCTTTGGTGGCTTCAATCGCTACTACAGCCTTCGCTCAGGATTTGGTAATTCCTACCAATGAAACTTCTGGCGTTGAAATTCTGCAAGACGGTGTGTTTGACCGTGTGAACCGCAACATTGGTAACACAAGTGCAAACACTCAAGTTTATCTTGGTGAAGTTGATTTCGGTGAAGATGGAAATCTCTTCCAAGCTACCAGTATTGTTCTGGGTAACGGTTGGTATGTTGATGGTTGGGCAATCCTTCATGCAGGTACTTCTTATGAAGAATCTATGCCATTCACTCAAATGGGCATCAACGAAACCGGCGGTTATCAAAACTACCGCACTTTCGGTTCAAACATGTCGTACAATGCTGCTTCTCCTGAAGAACTTTCAGGTGGTCAACCAGCAATGGAAGGTATCACTTTTGTGAAGCCAAAAGGTAAGATGAAAGTATGGCTCACTTTCGTGGGTGGTGCTGGTAACATTCGTTACATCAACTTCTACAAGAAGGCTTTCACTCCTGAAGATTTCGTGAACGATGAAGGCGACTGGGATTCTGGTATCCGTCTGCTTGATCCTAACGAAAAGCCTGGTTACGATGCTATCACTATGAGAGTGCTTTCACTCAACTCTGTTCCTGCAGTGCCTATTGGTGAAGGTACCGATTTCCCTGATACTCGTATCGATACTTCTGCAAATGGTCAAAACGCTTGGGGATGGACTCACGAAGGTTTCATTGCTGACTATGGAGTGTTTGATTTCGGTGGTGGTGAATATAGCCAACTTGTAGCTTATTTCACTCACTGGTCAACCAACATCTACGACTACCTCGAATTCTACCTCGATGAAGTGAAGCCTGAAAACATGTTCGCTCGCGTATGGTCTGGTCTCGACCTCGGCAACGGCACTCCACGCCCATTCGCAAAAGACCTCAAGACTCCTATCACTGGTCAACACCGCGTGCTTGTTAAGTGGGTTGGCGGTAGCTCTAACCTCCAAATTGTAGAATTCTGCAAGGGTAAGCAATGGCCTGAACATCCTGATTGTGGTATTGAACTCGTAGACGAACTTCCAAATGAAGGTGCATTCCACTTCACATTCAACAACTGCCCAGAAGGTCAAGGTAATCCTTGGGGTTATGAAGTGAAGTGTAAAGGTCGTTGGGAAGCTGCTGGTAACATTGGTTACACCGGCAATGGTACAGTTCTCGACTTCTTCGACAATGGTGATGGCATGGCCGACGGTATCGACTTCGGTGATGGCAAGTACAACCGCATCGTTATCAACCACTCAAGTGAACCAGCTTGGATTGGTACTATCGAAGAATCTAACTTCTCATTCTATGTTGACCTCGATCCTGATATGATTTACACTCCAGAACAATGGGATACTGAACTTGAAATGATTCTCGAAGGTCACGAACCTGTAGCAGTTGTTCGTCTCCAAGGTACAGGTGCATGGAGCGTTAAGCGTCACACTGCTGGTCCTCTCGCAGAACTCACTGGCAAGCATGAACTCTTCATGGTTTACAACACTCCTAACAGCAACACTGGTGCTAACGTGTTCGACATCTATCTCGATGTAGAAAAGCAAGGCACTCCAGGCGATATCAATGGCGACGGTATTGTAAACGTATCTGACGTTACTGCTCTTATCAGCAAGATTCTTGGTGAAGCTGAATACAGCGACGAAGTTTGCGACGTGAACGGCGACGGCGTTATCAACGTATCTGACGTTACTGCACTCATCGGTATGATTCTTGGTGAATAATAAAGATATTTCTTGTATTTAAAAAGTTTTTTAGATTATTAGTTAGCAAGTGATGGCCTCGGTTAGCATTCTGGTCTAATCGAGGCCATTCTTTTCTTTGAAAACATCTTATAATCGAACTAAAATGAAGAGATTTTTAATTATAGCATTCGCTTTAGCGGCAATTTCAGGTGCGAAGGCTGAGAAATTGCACAACCCTGTGATTGGCGGTTTTCATCCCGACCCGTCGGTGTGTCGTGTGGGCGATGACTTCTATCTTGCAACTTCTTCGTTCCACTATTTCCCGGGAGTGCCGATGTACCACTCTCGCGACCTCGTGAACTGGGAGTTGATAGGCAATGTGCTCAATCGCGATAGTCAGCTCCAATTGCCTAATGCGCATTCGTGGATAGGCATATATGCACCCACTTTGCGCTATCACGATGGTGTTTATTATATGGTGACCACTAACGTGGGGAATGGCGGCAACTTCTTTGTGACTGCTACGAGTCCAGAAGGCCCTTGGAGCGAACCTAAATGGCTGAAACAAGGAGGCATTGATCCTTCCTTCTATTTTGAAGACGGTAAGTGCTACTTTGTGAGCAACCCCGACAACACGATTACGCTATGCGAAATCGACCCGAAGACAGGTGAACAGCTCACACCAAGTCGTGCGCTTTGGCGAGGCACTGGTGGTAGATATCCAGAAGGCCCCCACATCTATAAGAAAGATGGCATGTACTATCTGCTGATTGCTGAAGGCGGTACCGATACGCCTCACCATCTTTCTATTGCCCGCAGCCGCGATATTTATGGCCCGTATGAGCAAAATCCTGCAAATCCAATTCTTGACCATTGCAATCTGCAAGGTCAGCACAAGCAGATTCAGGCCACGGGACATGGCGATTTCATTCAGGCTGCCGACGGCTCGTGGTGGCTTCTCTTCCTCGCATATCGCAATATGGGTGGCACATATCATCACATTGGTCGCGAAACTTATCTCGCGCCCGTAGAATGGAGAGCGGGCGAATGGCCCGTGGTGAATGGAACACGCCCAATCGACAATGTAATGGATGTGGCCCTGTTGCCACAAGTTAAAGTGCCTCCAATCGTGAACCACACCATTTTCAAGAGTGGCAAGCTTGGACATGAATGGGTGTATATTCAGAATCCTGTGCGTAGCAACTATGCGTTTAAAGGTGGCAATCTTCGCCTGATGGCTTCGGAAAGCAATTTGACCAAGAACAAGCAACCCACTTTCGTAGGTCGCCGTCAGGAAGCTGAAAAGGTGGAAGTGGAGACCTCAGTGACATTGAACGGTAAGCCTGGCGCAGAAGCCGGTTTGAGTGTGTACCAGAACAACGACGGTCATTACGACTTGTGTGTAGTGGTTGATGCTTCTGGCGAACAGTGCATCTACCTGAAATATGAGGTGAATGGCTTGCCACAAAATGCAGCGCCGCTTGCACGATTGGGAAAGAATGTGAAAAATGTGAAGCTCCATGTGAGTTCGCATAACGACAGATATTATTTCTCTTATTCACTCGATGGCAAAAAGTTTACAGAAGTGGGCAATCTCCGCTGCAATATGATAAGCACAGAAGTGGTGGGTGGTTTCACCGGTGTTGTGCTTGGCATGTATGCGACAGGAGGCAAAAATGATTACGCTGATTTTTCATATTTCGACTATTTCGAGAAGTAGGCAGAAGGGCATCATGACACTATTTTTGTATTGATGCGCTGTGTTTTGCTATTTTTTGACACGAGATTGTTATCCCTTTATATAATGTAATGTTAATTTTGCCTTTGTTGATTTTCAATCAAAAACCTAACACAATGAGATAAATTTCCTTATTAATAAACAACTAAAAAATTAATTGCATGAAGAAAGTATTTTTACTCGCTGCTGCAGCTGGCATGTTCTTTGCCGCTAATGCACAAGATTTGATTATTGCGGCTAATGCAAGTAATCCAAACATCCAAGTAATTCAAGATGCACGTTTCGACCCTGTGACCAACAACCTTGGTAACACAGGTACAAACACCGTAGTTTGCATCGGTGAAGTTAACTTCAATGAAAACTATGGCGCTGCTGGTCTTACCTTCGCTCAAGGTTGGGGCGGTAATGGCAACTTTGCAATTCTCAGTGCTGGTGACGACTATGAATCTGCTCAACCTTTCACTCAAATTGCACTCGCACACACTCAATCTTACAGCAACTATGTGAACCTCGCAGGTAACATGGGCTACAATGCTACAAGCGAATCTCAACTTGCAGGTGGTCACGTGGCTGTTGAAGGTATGCGTTTCGTTAAGCCAAAAGGTACTCAAAAAGTTTATTTGACTTTCGTTGGTGGTGCAGGTAACGTGCGTGCCGTAAACTTCTACAAGAACACATTCTCTCCTGCTGACTTCCACGCTGAAGGTGGTTGGGAACCTCTCAACGGTCAACTTCTCAAGCCAAATGAAAGACCTGATTTCGCTCAAACTACCACTCGCTTGGCTGTAGAAAACTCAGTTCTCGTATCAAGCCCTTCAACAGATACTCGCATCGACGGTAATAATGGTTGGGGTTGGACCACCGAAGGTGTAGTTGTTAACTATGGTACACTTGATTTCGGCAATGGCGATTACAAGCAAGTTTGTGGTTATGTTAGCCACTGGAGCGCTCAACTCAACGATATGATTGAAGTTTATATCGACAATGTTGACGATGAAGCTAACAAGATTGCTACAATCTTCACTGGCATGGAGCTTCGCGACAACTTGTACCCTAAGGCTCAAGCGCTCACTCAAAATGTAACTGGCCAACACACTGTATTGGTTAAGTGGCGTGGTGGTAGCACCAACCTCACTCACGTTGATTTCCTCAAGGATGAATTATGGCCAAATGAACCAGCTCCAGACTATAATGTACTTGTAAAGGTTAACGATACTCCAAGCGAAAACGCTAAGCACTACACTATGCGCAACGATGTTCCTGCTGGAGCTATTAAGATTCAAAACCATGCTTGTCTCAATCAAGGTCAATTGGAAGGCAAAGGTAACTATGGTTACACTGGTAACAAGACTGTACTCAAGCTCGAAAACATTGACTTTGAAAATGGTCAATACAACAAGATTCGCATGACTTATGCAACTGGTGGCGACGGATGGATTGACTATAAGGAAAATGCAAACATCAGCCTTTATGTAGACCTTGAAGCTGATGGTAAGACTTACAACTGGGGTAACGCTCACGAAGAACTCGCTGGCGTTGAACCTATCGCAGTGGTTCGTCACCAAGCTACTGGTGGCTGGGGCAACCAACTCACTATCAGCGACGACCTCAAGCCTGTAACTGGTGTTCACACTGTATATGTTGTTTACTATCAGAAATACACTGGTGAAGGTGCTAACATCTTCGACTACTACTTGGATGTAGAAGAAGCTCCAACTCCAACAGGTGTAACCGACGTGACTGCTAAGGCTGTAAAGGCTCAAAAGGTTATTGAAAACGGTCAAATCTACATCATCGCTGGTGACAAGAAGTTCAACATCATGGGTGTTGAAGTAAAGTAATTCTCTAAGCGATTAGAAGCAAGAAGTTCTCGTAACTTCTGAATGAAATACAAATTGTGGGGTCGGCATTTCGCCGGCTCCACTTTTTTATTTGTAGCGCGATTGCCACACTCAAAAAAACTCAAAAGGCCGACATCTAACATTTAACCCCCAAAGTGCATTAGAAGCAAAATATTGCCTTTTGCTCCTAATGTACTTTCCGGGGTTAACCATGCCTTTTTGACATTGCCACTTCATAGCGAAATTCCTATCTTCGCACCAGAGTTCTTTTACGTATTGGCATATTGCTGTCGTCTTAACTTCCCAACTTCTATGCTGTCGTCTTAACTTCTTCACTCCTTAACTTCTTTACTTCCGCACGAGTGTTTCAACTTCCGATATGGACCA
>JAUNNJ010000059.1 GCA_030531495.1 Bacteroidales bacterium | reverse complement strand
AGAAGTTAGATGTTAGAAATTAGAAGATAGATTTTATAGATTTCACTAGTTTTTATAGTTTCTCTATATCAGTAGGCCTTCAAAAAAAGCCTTCTGTCTCAATAATCTCTCACAAAATTATACAGAATAATCCTAAATTCCAATTACCACCATCCCGCACAATCCAATATTGTCCAATTATTGCATCTGCGGCTTTCACTGTTTCGTAATAAAAAAATAAAACATACCTTTGCGCCATCAATAACTAATTTTTTAAAAAGACTACAATCATGAATATCCATTCAGAATCCAATAGATGTTTGCTGTGCCACGAAGCTCCTTGCACAGCAGCGTGCAAGAAACAAGGCACCGACCCAGCACGCGGTATTCGCTCCATTCGTTTCGAAAACGACCATTGCTCTGGTCTCTTTTTTAATAGTGAAACCTGTGCCGATTGCGATGCACCTTGCCAAAAGGCGTGCATACACCCCGATTTCCCCATTCGCATCCAGCAAATGGCACAACAAGTGGAACCTGTTGAAAACCACACCGAATCACTGCCTTCGCTCGCCATCGATTTTTGCGGCATCAAATGCGAAAACCCATTTTTCTTAGGCTCTTCGGTGATTGCCAGCAGTTACGAGATGATTGCAAAAGCCCTCAGCATGGGTTGGGGTGGCGCTGTGTACAAAACAATCACTTTCAGCGACATCACAGAAGTGTCGCCTCGCTTCGACCAGGTAGGTAAGGAAGGCACACCATTTGTGGGATTCCGCAACATGGAACAACTTTCTGTCAACACTCCCGAAGAAGACTTTGCCATCATTTCACGCCTTAAAAAGGAATTCCCCACCAAGGTGATGGTGGCTTCTATCATGGGTAGCAACGACGAAGAATGGGCGAAACTCGCACAAATGGCTCAAGCAGCCGGGGCCGACATGATTGAATGTAATTTCTCTTGCCCTCACATGGCAGCGAAAGGCCGTGGTAGCGACGTGGGCCAAACCCCCGACTTGGTGCAACATTATTCACAAGTGGTCAAGCAGGCTGTCACCATTCCTGTTATCGCAAAGATGACTCCCAACATCACCCACATCGAAGAGCCAGCCATCGCAGCCAAGCATGGTGGAGCCGATGCCATCGCAGCCATCAACACCATCAAGAGCGTCACACTCAAGCGTCGCTCCGAAGTGAATGGCAAGGCCACAATCTCTGGCTATAGCGGCAAGGCGGTGAAGCCTATCGCTCAACGTTTCATACTCGACATGATGAAAGACCACGAACTTGCCGATATGCCGATGAGCGGCATTGGCGGCGTGGAATCGTGGCGCGACGCTATCCAATTCATCGTGTTGGGCTGCAGCAATGTGCAAATCTGCACTTCTGTAATGCAGTATGGCTACCGTGTTATCGACGATATCAAACTCGGAATACAGGAGTGGATGAAGCGCAAAGGCTACGCCACACTCGAAGATGTGCGAGGAAAGGCGCTCAACCAATTTGTGAGCACCGACCAGATGGACCGTGCCACATTCGTGCTTCCCGTATTCAAGCACGACAAGTGCATCGGTTGCGGACGCTGCTACATCTCTTGCTTCGACGGTGGACATCAAGCCATCAGATTCGACGCCAACGAACGCCGTCCACATCTCATCGGACGCAACTGCGTGGGGTGCCACCTGTGCATGCTCGTGTGCCCTGCCGACGCCATCGTAGCAGGCAAGCGTGTAAACAAGCCTTCGCACTGCCACTAATCCCCCTCACAGGAGGAAAAGCGCTATCATTATAAATCAGTAATCGGCTGTGGCTTAACATTAAGCTACAGGCGATTTTGATACTAACTAAAATGGTATGAGAGCTCCTACTTTTCCTATCTCTTCTGTTTTATCCTATAAAGTACATCAGGGTGCGAAACGACATCGCCACTAATGAACTTTCTGGGATTATTTCACTTCTTTGATAAATTCTATGCCGTTGCGTGTGAGCGCCACACGGAATCGGCGTAGCGTGAGCTCGTCTTCATAACTGAGTTGCAGCACGATGTTGAGATAATATATCTTATCGCACGGAATTGTGCCCACGGTGCCATCATCGTTCATGTTGAGCATATTCACCTTCGGATTGTCCATCTTCTGCAAGAAGCTGTTCACGTTCAGGCGAATAATATCGTTGATGCCCGTTGTTTCGTATGGAGTGAGGGCGTTGAGTTTCTCCCTGTCGATGTGCAGTGCCATGCGGTAGAGCATCACCTTCTCGTCGGTAATGCGGTTTTCCACACCCATCAGACGCTTGCTGTAGCGCACGCGCTTCACGTCGTCGGGCACTTTACTCATTTTGATAAAGTCCATGCCCTCCTTGATAGTGCCAATTTTCTCTTCTTTCAAAAGGATTTCAGCCTTGTTGTCGAAATATTTGCTACCGATGCGGTGGGCAAAATAATAGCGGGAGAGCTCCTTGATGCGGTCCTTTATCATATAACTTATCACCAGCACTATGAAGAACGGAAGCGTGAAATTTCCGAATTTCTGCTGAAAAGTGAAACTTACCACCGTGGCAAACATCATCGCCAGCCCGGCGGCAATGCCCAGATAGAGCTGTTCCACCAGTTTGCCGTCTTTTCTTTTTGGCACCGTGAGATAGAGGTCGCTATCCACATATTTCTTCAGCACACCGCTGCGAAACACCATATTGCGATTCCCCTCTGCATCATTCTCTTTGAGATTCACGTAGCCCACCTTTTCGCGGTATTCGCTCTCTTTGCGTATTTCGCTTCGTAGCATTTCCACCGATTCGGCAAACAAACCCTTATGCTCCTCTCGCTTGAGCATAAAGTCGAGAATACGCGTGGTGTAGAGTTTAAACATATTGCTCATAAACTCATCGCCATAGCGAAAATAACTGCGGATATCGTCGCTGATGGTGGGTTGGCTCACCACCTTGCGCAAAGCACGATACGCTTTCAGCACCTCGGCATAGGCCTGCAGATACTCACGGCTGAGCGATGGTATGTCGTCGGGCATAATGTGCTTCGACATCAGGTTGTGGCAGGCGTCGCGGGCCGCACTGTGAGTGATGGCGGCAAACATCTTCACCTGGTATTCATATTCCTTGGTGGCTGTGCGAGTGGGCGTGGATGCAAGGTTCTGGAAGGCAGCCTTCAGATTGGCGTAAGGAATGGCGTTGCCGCCCACAATGTCCTGCAGCAGAAACTGGGGCGTCTTCACGCGCACATACGATTTGATATCTTGATAGAAACGTGATTTCGGATAGGTTTCGTGATTGATGTCGAGGCTATAGGGCACGAAAAACCACATATAGGCGGAGAAGTCGTTTTCCTTCACCTTACGCCGCGCCACAAAGCTCGTCTTGAACTCTATGGAGAATTTGTCGTGTATTTTCGTATTTACTTCTATCACGCCTTCTGCTATATTAAAAACCTGGTGTAATACCCTGCCAAGCATAAACCGTGCCTCCCCAAACGAGCAGTAGCAACCAAGAGAACACCATCATGAACATTCCATATTTGAAAGCGTCGGTCATGCTGTAGTGGTTGGTGTTGTAGAGCAAAGCAGCTGGCTTGCTATTGAATGGAAGCACATACACATGATTGATGAGCGCTGTCATCGGCAGCGACAGCGACATTGGGGGCAGATTGAAGCGCTTTTCCACACCAAGGGCAATGGGGATAAACACCATTGCGCGAATGGTTTTCGACTCAAACACGATGGCGGAAAACATCATAATGCCGGTGAATATCACGTAAAGCATCCAGAACGGTGTGTCGGTGCCTATGCCAAATGAGTTGAACGCAGCGTTCACCATGGTGCTGGGAAGGTCGGTGGCATTCAAACCGCTGCCGAGCGTATACGCACCTGCCGAGAAGAGCATCAAGTGCCATGGGATGTCCACATCGTTCCAGTGCACCACGCCGATGCCTGGCAACAGTGCCAAAATGGCGCCTATGAGCGCTACCATGGTTTCGTCAATTTCGTGGAATGTGCCTTTGGTCACCCACAGAAATAGCACAAGGCAGAAGATGCCTACCGATTTCCATTCTTCCATGCTCATTTTGCCCATTGCGTTGAGCTCGTCGCGCAATCGGTCGAGACCGCCTGAGATTTGAGGCACCTGTTCTTCCTTTTTCACGGGGAAGAAGAGATAGGTGCCGGCAAAAAGGCCCACAAGAAGGATAATGACACTCATTGGGGTAATGGCCATCAGCCAATCGGCATAGCCGAATTCCAGACCGTTGAAGAAGCCAAGTATGAGCGATATGGCAAGCAGATTGGCACCAGCTCCTGTCAAAAACGATGTGGCGCCGATATTTACCTGAAACAGATTCTGAATCACGAGATTACGCCCAAAGTTGTTGCGATTGCCGTCGGAAGCACCATAAATGGCACATACCACCATGAAGATGGGGAGCAGAATGGTGGCTTTCACCGTAGTGGCGCTGATGAATGCCGAAAGAATGAGGTTGATGAGCAGGAAACTCCATAGCACACCCTTGGCCGATTTCCCGAAACGGATAACAAAAGCGAGCGCCATACGCTTGGCAAACTGGGTCTTCACCAGCATACTTGCCAGCACAAAAGAGAGGATGTTGAGCCACATCACAGGATGACCCAACTGGTTGAGGGCAACCTTTTGAGTAGTCACGCCAAACACCACGGTTGCCAAGATGATGAGGAGTGATGTGAGGTAATTTGGCAATGCTTCGGTCAGCCACAGGATAATGCCTGCAACAAAAATGGCGAGCATTGCATAATTTGCCCGGAGGAAGCCTTCCGAACCAAGTTCGGAAAGCCTCTTCTGAGCTGATTCTGCGAGATTGGCGGTATCGAGGCCGTCGATAAAGCCTATTGAACTCACCCAATATATCAGCACAAATGCAAGAATGGCTATCGGGCCACCCAGCCGAGCCAGCCAAGTTTCAAACTTCGACTTCGGCATCTTGGGCAGTTTTTCTACACGGTAGTTTTTCATATCCAGCGGATCAAAAACCGCTTCCGTTTTCTTAGTTTCTTCCATTGTTGCTTTTTTATTGGGGTGGATTTGTGTTTTTTAGTTCACCGAAAAATAATTACTTCCAGTTCTTGTAAGGGTTCTTCATAAGCATTGAGTTGAAGTATTTAGGGTCGCCTGTCACTTCTTCTCCGAGCCATTCTGGCTTGTCGAATGCTTCATTTTCGTCGCTGAGTTCAACTTCTGCCACAGTGAGGCCGTCGTTGTCGCCGTAGAATTCATCCACTTCGAAGGTGTGTTCACCAGCCTTCACCAAGTAGCGAGTCTTGTCGATAACGCCTGGTTCTGCCAATTCGAGCAATGAGCGAACTTCATCCACTGGGATTTCCTTTTCCCATTCAAAGCGAGATGCGCCACTTGCGTTGCCAATACCCTTCACGGTGATAAAGCCCTTGTCGCCCTTCACGCGCACACGTACGGTGCGTTCGGGTACCGAACAGAGATAACCTTGAGTGATACGAGTTTCCTTGAATGCTTCAGCCTTAAAGTCACCTTTCACGAGGAACTTTCTTTCAATTTCTTGTGCCATTGTTTTATTTATTTATCTAAAAGTCTAATTTCTAACTTCTAAAAATCCAATTATTCGTTAGCAAGAGCCTTGTCGCTCATGCCAATCACTCGTTTGATGGCTTGAAGATAGTTAATATTCTCCACTCCATCAAGGCCAAGGTCAGAAATTGTTTTCTTGATATCTTCTATTTCTGTAGATTCAGAGTTGATAGTCACAACCTTTGCTCCATTGATGAGCACATTGCCCACTTCGCAAATGGTGTCGTTCACCATGTAGCCGAAGCGTTGCTTGTGCACGCGCACTGCCGCCAAGTTTGGATTTGCCTTCACCATTGCGATGAATTCGTCGTAGGTGTATTCGTCCTTGTCGAGGGCTGGCATATCTACCATAAACGCTGGGAACACTTCCTTTTCGAGCACTTCGCGGCTGATTGGGAATTCGCCCTTCATCAATGGGTTCCATTGTTCGAGACCGTCAACGGTCTGGACATAGGTCTTGATATCCATCTTGCCGTTGCGAATCTTGGTGTTGTTGATATCGTTGGTGCTTGAAATGATGTAAATTTCATCGCTTTCGCGTTCCCATACCTTTTCTGGAACAGGAACTGAAAGGCGTGCCATACGCTTGTGTGCTTCGCAGAAGCATTGACCAAAACTACGGAATTCAAAGCGTGGCTTTGAAATTTCACCAATCTTCATTTCTTCTTTTGCCATGATTTTATTGTATTTGTATGTTTTTTAGCGAGCAACTGTCTGCTTACTCTATATATCTATTAGTTGTGATTGTAAGGATTGCCTCCCTCTTTTTTGAAAGAGGCAACCCAAGATATTAAATCAGTGATTTTATTTCATTGTGAGCGCTTCTTCGCCGTCCACGTTCTTTGCACCAGGGGTCTTGGTGGTCTGGTGATACCACTTGCCGTCGGCGTTGCGGCCGAATGAGCCTGCATACTTCACGAGTGCGTCGTTGTTCAAGTTGAAGTCGTCGATTTGCTTGCCGTCAGGACTTTGGATTGTGATGCGAACTGATTTCTTTGAAGAAAGACCGCTGTGGAACACCAGTGCTGGGTCAATCTCGAGCTTAAGGTCTTCGCTGTAGAGCACCAAGTATTCGCCTGGAGCGAGGTTCTTTTCAATGCCTTCCCAAGTTGCAGCATCGAAGTTGCTGTCCTTAAACATTCTCACTTCAGCAAGATAGATGGCGTGGTCGCCACCGTTGTAAAGTTCGATAAACTTGTCGTTGCCATTGAGTTCGTTGAGCACGAGTCCAGTGTAGTTTATTGGCACCTTGCCCACTTCATAACTGTTGGTTGCAGAGGTTGTGGTTTTGCCCGATTCGGTAGTAGCCACTACATAATATGCCACCTTTGTGCCCTTTGGCTGGCCCGGAATCAAAGCGGCATAGGCTCCATTTTCAAGAACCATGGGCACCGACTTGAGGTCTTTGCCGTTCACGGTGTAATTGAGCTGAACGTCGGCGATGCCCACAAGGGCAGAAACCTTGGCGGTAACGAGTACATTGTCGGCTTGTGAGTAGGCCTCGGTATTGGTCAAATTAGATACTTCTGCGTATGGATAAACTTCGTCCTTCACGCAAGAGGTGAGCATTATTGCACAGAGTGCCAATGCAATTGAAAATATCTGTTTCATAATTATGATTGTCTATGATGATTTATAATGTGAATTTCGCGAATCTTTTATGTTAGAAGGCAATTTGAGCACGGAATGTGAGCTGTTGATAGTCCACACCAGCCTTGCCTTTTGCGTCTACCACCTTCTTGAAGTCCTTGGTTGGCTTGCCAGAAGCATCGTAACCAACGTTGAGCTTGCCCTTGCCGTTGGCATAACGGTCGTTGTCCACGATTCCATAGTTCACAACGAGCTTCACGTTGCGGCATGGATAGTAGTTCAAACCGAATTGCCACATGCTTGAAGCGCCACCATAGTAGTCTTTTGAGTTGAGGTCGATTGTTTGGTAACGAACCGCGAATTCAAGGTCGCCCCACTTTTTGCCTGGATCGATGCGGGTGAACTTTGCGCCACCTGCGTCGTAGTTCTGCTTTCCGCCGAAGAGGAGGTACGAACCTTCAGCATACCAGCCGTTGAACCATTGAGCGTCCTTGTCGTTCACGCTGCGGTCGAGATAAGCACCACGGGCAATGTAAGCACCTTCGAAACGGAGTCCTTTGTAAATACCGGCAAGTTCGGCAGTCCAGCCGAGTTCGTGGTCCACACCTTTGATTGCGTCGGTGTCGACATATTTCTTGCGGTTGATGCTCGTTGAGTTGCGGGTGCTGTAACGCACGGTGCGATAGCCTTCTTCGTCAGATGTCTTTGGGTTGCGATACGTGAATGCAGCGCCTGCATGCAACAAGAAATCACCCTTGGTTCCGAATGGACGAGCCACCAGCTTACCTGTGTAAGAAAGACCTTCACTTTGACCAGCCTTGTTGGCATCTTCTGAAAGTGTTTGCAACTCAGAACCTTCAACCTCTGGACCAAAAATACCAAAAGCTCCCCACAAGTATGGGTTAGCATAAGTAACGTTGATACCAAGGTGGCGAGATGGAGCCAAGTAAGTGGCCATTGGGCGCTCCATGAACAGCAAATAGCGTGACGTACCGTTGCGGTTCATCGAGAAGTTTTCCTTGAAGTTACCAGCCTTGATTTCAAGACCATCAATGCCAGTGAAAGCGACGATTGCATCCTTGAGTTCGAACGTGCCTCTTGTGAAGTCGGCATCAATTTCACCATACCAGTTCTTGCCAAGCTGAGCCTTCACTGCAAAACGGGTACGACGCAGAGTTGCACCGTTACCAATGTGGTCGCTATTAAGGTTTCCGTCGACTCTCTCTTCTTTGGTAAAATCAGGACCACCGAAGAAGATACCTGCGTCGGCTTGGACACGTACGTCAAACCACAACTTGAAGTTGTTCTTTTTGTTTTCGAAAGCAAGAACGCCGTCTTGAAACTTTGCCTCTGCTGGAATCGCTTCCACCTTCTGACCATACTGGTTGTACTCAGCACCATCTTCTGCTGCTTGAGCAAACGACGACAGCGACAGCATCGCTGCAGATAGTAATAAGATTGATTTTTTCATTTGTTGTTTGTTTTATTAGTTAATACAATATTAGTCTTCATGTTTATTTACAGGTCTTTCATCATGTGTATAAGCTGATAAAAACACTAACTGATGCAAACTTAATTAAAAAAAAATAATACAACAAATTATTTATGCAACAATTTAGTATCAATAGATATTTTCTATTACAAACACACTATTTTTCGAACCATTCGCGCTGAAACACAGCATTTAACACCTCTAAATGGTGAATTATGCAATAATGCCACAAATATCGCGTTTATAATGTTAGATAATATCAATTTATGGAATTACAACGCTTTTTAGTGGAGGGTAGAATTGAGGCCGGATGCGACGAAGCCGGACGCGGACCACTCGTCGGGCCGGTCACTGCAGCTGCTGTGATTTTGCCACCCGATTTCCACAACGAAATCATCAACGACAGTAAGCAACTCACCGAACGCCGGCGCAATCTCCTCCGCCCTATCATCGAGGAGCAGGCACTCGCTTGGGCGGTGGCACATGTGTGGCCCGAGGAAATCGACCGCATCAACATCCTCAACGCTTCCATCCTCGCCATGCACCGCGCGCTCGACCAGCTGCAAGTGCGCCCAGAGTTCATCCTCGTCGATGGCAACAAATTCAAGCCCTACGGCGAAACACCCTACCAGACCATCGTGAAGGGTGATGGAAAAATGATGAGCATTGCCGCAGCATCTATTCTCGCAAAGACCCACCGCGACGAATATATGCGAAAAATAGCAGCAGAATATCCACAATACGGATGGGACCACAACATGGGCTATCCCACAAAGGAGCACTATGCCGCCATTGAGCAGTTTGGCATCACACCATATCACCGCAAAAGTTTCAACCTCGAGCACAAACAACTCTCACTCTTCGACTAACCCACCACACTATATGGCCAACAACGACACATTGTATATCACCGACCTCGACGGCACACTCCTCGATGCCAACTCCAGCATCACCGACGAAACCGTCGGCATTCTCAACCCTATGCTCGACCAAGGGCTCCAGTTCACAGTGGCCACAGCGCGCACTCCTGCCACTGTGGTGCCTATGCTCAGCCGCCTCCACACGCGCCTCCCGTTCATCGTGCTCAACGGAGCAGCCACTTGGGACAGCCAGCGAGGCGACTACAGTCATGTGAATGTGATTCCGCAAGCCACCGTCGAAGCCATCTGCGCAGTGTATGAGCGCCATGGTCTTCATCCCCTCATCTACCGCCGTCACGGACACCTTATCCACACCCATCACTACGGCACACTATCATCACAAGAAGAGAAATTCGTAGAAGAACGACAAGGTTTGGAGTTGAAGAAATTCATTCTGAATGACCCCGACTATATGCACAATCCCGATGAGGCGATGCTCATCTTCTCCATGCAAGACTACGAACGCCTTCGCCCCATCTACGAAGAAGTGAAAGCCACCATCCCCTGCTCGGCAGTATTCTACCACGACATCTTCGACCCCGCATCTGGCCTACTCGAAATCTACGCTCCCGGTGTCAGCAAAGCCGAAGCCGTAAAAGCCATGCAGCAGCAAACCGGCGCCAAAGAAGTGGTTGTATTTGGCGACAACCGCAACGACATTCCCATGATGCAAGTGGCCACCCACAGTGTTGCCGTAGCCAACGCCTTCCCCGAAGTAAAAGCTGCTGCACACCAAGTAATCGAAGCCAACACCACCAACGCCGTTCCCCGCTTCATCGCCACCCACTTTTAGTAAAAAGGGACGGTTCTTTTTTACTAAAAACCACATCTTTTTATCGCCAATAAATAAAGATTAAGGCAAGACAGCAGCAGACGGTCATCAAACACAGAAATATGATTTCGCACGATTCGGAATGGGTAAATTGAAAAAAAATTTGGTGGGGCGTCTGCTTTTTTACTACCTTTGTGTGTGTCTATGAATCTTAGGAACGTATACGACTCGCGAAGAATCTGGAAACTCATGCTTCTTTTGGTTTCCCTGATTCTTGTGGCAGGATTTATCTGGATTTCCAACAATCTGGTGAAAGATCTTGCCAAACAGGAACGCGACCGTATGGAAATCTGGGCCGACGCCACTAAGGAACTCGCCTCGATGAGCAACGAACCCGCCACCGACGCCGACGGCAATATCACTATGCCCACCGACATCGACTTCCTCTTCAGCATCATTGAGCGTAACCACAACATCCCGGTGCTGCTGGTCGACGACAAGGACCAGATTCTACAATACCGCAACTTTAAGTTGCCCGAACCTATCGACAGCCTCAATCCCTTGGCGCTTTCAAAGGCCAATGAGCAATATCTGAAGGAGAAACTAATCTCTCTGAAAAAATCTCCCAACAAAATCGACATTAAAATCGATAGCGACACTACGCAGCACCTCTATTATGAGGACAGCGATGTGCTTCGCCGCCTCGCCTACTATCCCTACATCCAGTTGGCTGTGCTGCTGCTTTTCCTCGCCATCGCCTATTTCGCCCTCATCAGCGTGAAGAAGGCGGAGCAAAACAAAGTGTGGGTGGGTCTGTCGAAAGAAACGGCTCACCAACTCGGCACGCCTATCTCATCACTGATGGCGTGGACACAGTTGCTCGACTCGATGGGAGTGGACAAGAGCATTGTGGCCGACATGGACAAAGATGTAAATCGACTGTCGAAAATCGCCGACCGCTTCTCGAAAATCGGCTCAATGCCCGACAAGGAACTCGCCTTCATCAACGAGGCTGTGGAAACTTCGCTCGAATACATGAGCAAACGTATTCCAAAGCGGGTGACACTCACGATCCACCTTGCCAACGAGGAAAACTGCGGCGTGATGCTCTGCCAGTCGCTCTTCGAATGGGTGATGGAAAACCTGACCAAAAATGCCGTCGACGCCATGGGTGGAGAAGGCAAAATTGATATCAGCGTGCGCAGCCGCGGACAGCAAAATGTCACCATCCTCGTTGCCGATACGGGAAAAGGCATTCCGCGCAAAAATTTCAAAACGGTGTTCAACCCTGGCTACACCACCAAAAAGCGCGGATGGGGCCTCGGTCTCACGCTGGTGAAACGCATCATTGAAGAATATCACGACGGCAAGATTTTCGTCAAAGAATCGGAAGTGGGAAAAGGCACCACATTCTGCATCGAAATCCCTATCGTGAACGGTAACGACAAATAAACACAACAAAGATATGAACGCAATCACTTTCCTCGGCGTAGGCAACGCCATGTGCACCCGCTGTTACAACACCTGCTTCTACATTCGCACCGAATCGGGTGGTATGCTTGTGGATGCCGGTGGCGGCAACGGCATTTTCCGCCAACTCCACAAGGCTCACATCCCATACGAGGAAATTCGCCATATCTTTGTCACCCATGTCCACACCGACCACATTCTGGGCGTCGTCTGGCTCATACGCAAAATCTCACCACTCATCCACAAAGGCAAGCACCCTGGCCTCATGATTTACTGCAACAAGGAAGTGCGCCACGCACTCGCCACCATTTGCGAGCTCCTCATCCCGCGCAAAATTCAGCGCGCTATCGGCGACACCATCATCCTACGAGAAGTCACCGACGGCGAACTCGTGCTGGTCGACGACATGGAAATGACTTGCTTCGACCTCGGCACCACCAAGACTTCGCAATACGGCTTCCGCATGCTCATGCCCGACAACCAGAGCGTGGTGTGCCTCGGCGACGAGCCCTACTACGAACGCAACGAGAAATATGTGCGCGATTGCGACTGGCTGCTTTGCGAAGCATTCTGCCTTTATAAAGACCGCGAACAGTTCCGCCCCTACGACAAGCACCACAGCACAGCCCTCGACGCCGGCAAGCAAGCCCAGGAACTCGGCGTGAAAAACCTCGTGCTCTACCACACCGAAGACACCAGCCTCGCCACACGCAAGGCTGCCTACACCGCCGAAGCCCAGGTGCATTTCGCCGGCCACGCCTACTGCCCCGACGAACTCGAAACCCTCCCCCTCACCTAACCCACAGTTTTTAATAAAAAAGAACCGTCCCTTTTTACTAAAAACTGTGTATACACCTGATTATCAAAATACAAGAAAAGGTATATAGCTAAAGGGGACGGTTCTTTTTAGCCATTTTTTTCATCCTGTTGATATAATATAAAAGGGGAAATGCCTAAAGTTTATGAACCGTTTTTAAAATGAACAATACACAAAGATAAGGCGTTCTTTCTACATTACTATGAAAAAATGAGGAAAATAGTAATTAAAATTCGTAACTTTGCAGATGGTGTGCATTTTTTCGGTGCATGGCCCATACGATTTGCTAAATCAAAATAATACGAAATACAATATGGAGAAAAAAGACTTTAAACGTACGCTCGTGACCGCGGCACTACCTTATGCCAACGGTCCGGTGCATATCGGTCACTTGGCTGGCGTGTATGTGCCTGCCGACATCTATGTGCGCTACAAGCGTCTGCAGGGCGAAGAAGTGCTCTTCGTGGGCGGTAGCGACGAACACGGTGTGCCCGTAACCATCCGTGCCCGCAAGGAGGGTTGCACAGTGCAAGATGTGGTCGACCGTTACCACTATCTGATTAAGGACAGCTTCGAACGCTTCGGCATCTCGTTCGACGTCTACTCTCGCACCACTTCTGAAACTCACCACGCTTTCGCAAGCGACTTCTTCAAGCACTTGAACGAAAATGGCAAGTTCATTCAGCAGGAAAGCGAGCAATTCTACGATGAGGCTTCTGGCGAATTCCTCACCGACCGAAACATAAAGGGTGAATGTCCTCACTGCCACGCTGAAGCTTATGGCGACCAATGCGAAAAGTGTGGCTCTACACTCTCGCCCGACGAATTGATCAACCCTGTGAACGCCATCAATGGCAACCCATTGGTGAAGCGCGCCACTAAGCACTGGTATCTGCCACTGAACGATTATCAGCAATGGCTCGAGCAGTGGATTCTTGCTGAGCACAAGGAGTGGCGCCCTAACGTGTATGGCCAATGTAAATCTTGGCTCGACGCCGACTTGCGCCCCCGTGCCGTGACACGCGACTTGAGCTGGGGTATCCCTGTGCCTGCTGAAGGCGGCGAAGGCAAGGTGCTCTATGTGTGGTTTGATGCTCCTATCGGCTACATCAGCAACACGAAGGAACTCTGCGACGCTCACCCCGAATTCGGCAAGTGGGAAACCTGGTGGAAGGACGACTCCACTCGCCTCATCCACTTCATCGGCAAGGACAACATCGTGTTCCACTGCATCGTGTTCCCATCAATGCTGATGGCTCACGGTGGCTATATCCTCCCCGACAATGTGCCTTCTAACGAATTCCTCAACCTCGAGGGCGACAAGATTTCTACCAGCCGCAACTGGGCTATCTGGCTCAACGAATACCTCGACGAGTTCCCTGGCAAGCAAGATGTGCTACGCTATGTGCTCACTGCCAACGCACCTGAAACCAAGGACAACGACTTCACTTGGCGCGACTACCAGGCTTGCAACAACAACGAGCTCGTGGCCATCTTCGGCAATTTCGTGAACCGTGCCGTGGTGCTCACTCACAAATACTTCGATGGCGTGATTCCTGCTGCCGGCGAACTCACCGACTACGACCGCGCCACTATCGACGAGTTTAAGAATGTGAAGGAAACTTTGAGCAACAACATCGAGCATTTCCACTTCCGCGAAGCACTCAAGGATGCCATGAATCTGGCTCGCATCGGCAACAAGTATCTCGCCGACACCGAGCCTTGGAAACTGGCGAAGACCGACATGAAGCGCGTGGAAACCATTATGAATGTGTCGCTCCAAATCTGCGCCAACCTCGCCATCGCGTTCGAGCCTTTCCTCCCATTCAGCGCCGAAAAACTCCGTGGTATGCTCGGAATGGCTGAAGTGGAATGGAACAAGCTCGGCCAACTCGACATCCTCGCTGCTGGCACCAAGCTCGAAAAGCCTGTGCTCCTCTTCGAAAAGATTGAAGACAGCGTGATTCAAGCACAGCTCGACCGCCTCGAGAAAATCAAGCAAGACAACATCATCGCCAACTACAAGCCAGAACCTGTGGGCAAGGAATGCACGTTCGACGATTTCATGAAACTCGACATTCGTGTGGGCAAAGTGCTCGAATGCGAGAAGGTGAAGAAGGCCGACAAGTTGCTCCAATTCAAAATCGACGACGGTATGGGCGGACGCACCATCGTGAGCGGTATCGCTAAATTCTACGAGCCTGCCGAACTCATTGGCAAGGAGGTTTGCTTCATCGCCAACTTCCCACCACGCAAGCTCAAAGGCATCGAAAGCCAAGGCATGATTCTCAGCGCAGAAGATGCCGACGGCCGCCTCGTTGTCATCGGTCCACAAGGCGTGGTGAAGCCTGGTGTGAAAGTAGGCTAATCGCTCCCTTTTCCGAATATCAAAACCTCTTTATATCAAGGTCGTGCACTCATCTGCACGGCCTTTTTCTATAGAGTCAACAAATCTAAAAATCCAGAAAGCCTATAAAATCTCTAATTTCTATCATCTAATTTCTAATCTCTAATTAACTTCTTTTTTGTAACTTTGCACCTGCAATCCAACATATATATATGAACAACACTCAAAACAATCGTCTTCAAGAACTCGACACCGCGCCACTGGGCAAACTGCTGTGGAAATACAGTCTGCCTGCCGTAGTGGGCATCGTGGTAATGTCGATTTACAACATCATCGACCGTATTTTCATCGGGCAAGGCGTTGGACCCGACGCCATTGCCGGTCTCGCCATCACCTTCCCCGTGATGAACGTCAGCGCCGCATTTGGCGTGCTCATCGGTGCCGGCGCCAGTGCGCGTACGTCGATTTTGCTCGGCATGCAAGCCAAAGACAAAGCCGAACAAGTGCTCGGCAACAGTATGGTCATGACACTCGTGTTCGGCACATTCTATATCGCCATGTTTGCCATCTTCATGGACCCTGTGCTGCGCATGTTCGGTGCCAGCGACACATCCCTGCCCTACGCACACGACTTCATGCTCTACATCCTGCCAGGCCTCATGTTCAACAACATCACATTCTCGTTCAACAATGTGATGCGTGCATCGGGCTATCCTACCAAGGCCATGATTACCATGTTTATCGGTGCCGGCCTCAATGTGATTCTCGCCCCCATCTTCATCTTCTGGCTCGAAATGGGCATCAAGGGCGCAGCAATAGCCACCGACATATCCATGGGCGTGTCGATGCTATTCGTGCTCGCACACTTCTTCAATAAAAACAACGAAATACACTTCAAAAGCGGCATCTACCGACTCCGTCGCGACATACTCATGCCCATCCTCGCCATCGGTGCAGCACCATGCATCGTCAATTCGGCAGGATGTGTCATCAACGCCGTTATCAACAACACCGTATACCACTACGGAGGCGACCAGGCTGTGGCAGCCATAGGCATCTTCACCGCCATCACAGGCCTCGTCATCACATTCGTGGTGGGTGTGTGCATGGGCATGCAGCCAATCGTGGGCTACAACTACGGAGCCAAGCGCTTCGACCGACTGATGCGCACATTCTGGATGTCGGCTGGCGTATGCACCATCGTGTGCACCATCGGTTGCCTCGTGTGCCAAATCTTCCCCGAAGCCATCTCACGCATGTTCACCAGCGACCCCTCCCTCATCGCAGCCAGTGCCACCACCTTGCGCCTCGCCACCGCCGCATTCTGGATAGCTGGCTTCCAGATGGTGGTCACCAACTTCTTCCAGTCGGTAGGCGAAGCAGGAAAGAGCATCTTCATGAGCCTCACGCGCCAAGTGCTCTTCATCATCCCCTTCCTCCTCATCCTGCCACAGTTCTGGAAAATCGACGGCGTATGGCTCGCCTTCCCATTCAGCGACCTTTGCTCCACCGTCACGGCTGCCCTGATGATGGTATGGCAAATCAAAAAAATCCGTCGATTAGAAAATAGAAATTAGAAGTT
>JAUNNJ010000058.1 GCA_030531495.1 Bacteroidales bacterium | reverse complement strand
AGGCACTTAAAAACAGCAAGGGTGTACCAAACTGTGAATTTTGATACACCCTCTTGATTATGAATGGTTGATTTGTTGCTTATTTGTTGCCGTAGCTTCGAGCTTCCTGATAAGTGGTCTTCGTGAACAGATAGGTGTCGGTGTGTGTGCATCTGTTTTTGAAGTCGAATATGGCCTCAGGGTTGATTGCGTAGCCCATGAAACGTGTTTCGAAATGAAGGTGTGGACCAGTACTGCGGCCGGTGTTGCCGGCGAGAGCGATTGGTTGGCCAGCTTTCACATATTGGTCAGGCTTTACGAGGAAGCGTGAGAGGTGACCATAAACTGTTTCAAGGCTGTTTTCGTGACGAACGATTACATAGAAGCCGTAGCCACTGCGTTCGTATTTGGTGAGTCGGATGCGTCCGCTGAATGCTGCGTAGATGGTGTCGCCAATGGCAGCGCGGATGTCAACACCCTTGTGCATGCGTTTGAATCGTGCGCGATAACCGTAAGGAGAGGTTACCATTGTTTGTTTGATGGGCATCACATAGTTTTTCACATTGATGCGCTTGCTGTTGGGCACTGCGGCTTCTTTGTAGGGGTTTACCAAGCCGCTTTCCCAACCTTCAGTGTAGATGTCAGGTTCTGGTTCGATGTTTTCCCAGAGTTCCTTGGCATACTTTTGGCTTTCTTCGAGGTGGATTCTTTCGTTAATTTTAGATTGGCGTGCAAGTTTGTCGGCGTGAGCTTTGCGGTAACTTGATACAGAACTCAAGCTTTGCGCTGAAGCGCTGAGTGCTAAACCTGCGGTCATGATTGTGAATAATAGTAATGTTGAGAGTTTACTAAACTTCATATTTTCAATTTTGTTGGCGAAGCAATAGATGTCAGTTGTCTAAAAAATAGAGTAGCGTTCGCCAAATTAATAATGGGTTATGGAGCACACATAAAAGTAAATTATCTTTCAAATTAAAATTTCCCATCAGAAATTTTTGCTCCAAGGGCAGACGCGACTTTCGCCCCTGCCGTAATTAAAACGC
The DNA here is from genome assembly GCA_030531495.1 of Bacteroidales bacterium. Lineage (GTDB taxonomy): Bacteria > Bacteroidota > Bacteroidia > Bacteroidales > Muribaculaceae > Sodaliphilus. The sequence continues at coordinate 15,645 of JAUNNJ010000058.1, read as the reverse complement.
TCAAAATTACCCACATATTTTATTTTTGGCAAAAAATGCGTGCTTAAAATATGTAAAAATATGTCTTTATTTGTGTAAAAATTTCTCTAAACTCCACGCTTGTAGTGGTTTAGGAAGGTGGAACTGAAAATGTTGAAAAATCAAGTCAATTCTTAAAATACCTGAAAATCAGCACAAATCAAGGAAAGTGTGCAAGTTTTTGGGCGTGCAAATCAAAAGCTCCATTTAACTGATAAGTCCCCAGTTAATGGTATGGCTGAAGAGCATCTTCATGTGAGCGTCGAGTTGCCTGCCTTCGGGTGATGAGAGGGTGGGGTCGTTATCCAGAACCTTGATGGCATCGGCGCGGGCCTGCTCGATGATGGGGCCGTCGGTCACCAGGTTTGCCACCTTCAGATTGAAGGCAATGCCACTCTGCTGCGTGCCTTCCATGTCGCCAGGGCCACGCAGTTTCATGTCCTCTTCTGCCACCACAAAGCCATCGTTGGTGTTAGTCATCACTTCAAGGCGGTGGCGCGTTTCTTTCGTGAGATTGTGCTTCGACATCAAAATACAGAAGCTCTGGTCGGCTCCACGCCCCACGCGTCCGCGAAGTTGGTGCAATTGTGAAAGGCCGAATCGCTCAGCGTTCTCAATAATCATCACACTTGCATTGGGCACATTCACGCCCACCTCAATCACTGTGGTGGCCACGAGAATCTGTGCTTGGTTGGAGGCAAAGAGTTGCATCTGGTAGTCTTTTTCAGTAGGACGCATTTTGCCATGCACCATGCTCACGGTGTAGCTCGGGAATTTCTCCTTCACTATCTCATAGCCCTCTTCAAGTGCTCTCAAATCAAGTTTCTCGTTCTCTTCAATGAGAGGGTAGACGATGTAGGCTTGACGGCCTTTTGCCAATTCCTGACCGATGAAGCGGTAGGTCTCTTCATGCTGGTTCTCAAATCGCAAATATGTGCCTACTGGTTTGCGGCCAGGAGGGAGTTCGTCGATAATCGACACGTCAAGGTCACCGTACACAGTCATCGACAGTGTGCGGGGAATAGGGGTGGCAGTCATCACGAGCACGTGGGGTGGGGTGGAGTTTTTTTTCCAAAGCCGGGCGCGCTGTGCCACACCAAAGCGATGCTGCTCATCGATGATGGCAAGCCCGAGATTTTTGTATTGCACTACATCCTCAAGAAGGGCATGGGTGCCTATTAGCAACTGCAACGAGCCGTCGAGCAGTCCTGCGTGTATCTCTTCGCGTTGGCGCTTACGGGTAGAACCTGTGAGCAATGCCACCTTTACACCGATTTTTTCCGCCATTTCGCTAATGGCCTCGTAGTGCTGGGTAGCCAGAATTTCGGTTGGTGCCATGATGCATGCTTGGTAATTGTTGTCGAGAGCAATGAGTGCAGTGAAAAAAGCCACGATTGTCTTTCCACTACCCACGTCGCCTTGCAGAAGACGGTTCATCTGGCGTCCGCTACCCATATCGGCGCGAATTTCTTTTATCACACGCTTCTGGGCACCTGTGAGTGGAAATTGCAAATGATTGCTGTAGAAATTGTTGAAGTAGTCGCCCACGCGTGCAAACACATGTCCGGGCAATTTCTTCGTCAGTCCCTTGATGTTTTTGAGAATATGGAGTTCGAGGAAAAAGAGTTCCTCATATTTCATTCTGTATTGAGCCCGCTGTAGGCTGGCGATGCTGGTGGGCAGATGCAGATTGTGCACTGCCTCATAAATAGGCATCAACCCTCTTTGGTGGAGCACTCCGAGTGGCAGCGGGTCGTGGATGCTTCTCACGGCTTCGCTTTCAAGCAAGTTCTTCTCCAATTTTTGGAAGAGACGCGACGAGAAACCGCGGTTTCGCAGTTTTTCCGTAAGGTTATACACGCCCACCATACCGGCAGGGCCTTGGTTAGGTTGGTATACATCCACTTCGGGGTGCACGATATTGTAGGTGCGATTATATAGTGTAGGCTTTCCAAACACGATATATTCCACCCCGGTGTGATAGGTTTGCTGAATAGACTTTACTCTGTTGAACCACACACATTCCATCGTGCCAGTGCCATCGCTGAAAAGGCCGATAAGCCTACGGCGGGCACCTTCGCCCTGCGTGTTGAAACTCACGAAACGTCCCTTCAGTTGCACGCTGGGGATGTCGCTTCCAGTGAGGTCGCGTATGTGGTGTATGGTGCTACGATCGATGTAGCGGAAAGGGAAATTGTAGAGCATATCGTAGAAACTCTTAATGTTGAGTTCCTTTGCGAGGGTTTCCGCTCTTTTAGGCCCTACACCGCTAAGGTATTTGATGTCGTAACGAGTGAGTTTATTCATTATTGTTGATGATGTGTTCTGCTATGGTGATGTCAATGGGGTGAGTGATCTTGATGTTGGTGGTTTCGCCCTCTACAAGTGCGACTTTACCTCCGGCGTGTTCATACACGGAGGCGTCGTCGGTGAAAAATGGGGAAAATGGCACATCGTAGGCACGGAGAAGTTCCATTGCCTTAAATGTTTGTGGAGTTTGCACAGCACGAAGCGATGCCCTTTCAAGAGCCACCGAATGTCCGTCGGCCTCGATTTGTCGTACCGAATCGGTCACTGCCGTGGCGGGAATTGCGGCACCGCATTGTTCTGCCGTTTTATAGGTGCTCAGAATCAGTGAAGTGGAAACCAGCGGCCGCACACCGTCGTGCACCGCCACGATGTCGGCATCGGTGAGTGTGAGCGAAAGCAATGCGTTTTTCACCGACTGGAAGCGGCTGTCGCCACCCGATACTACGCTATGTGGTGCCGAGAATTCATATTGATGGCAGAGTTCACGCCAGTAATCTTGCTGTTGTGCGGGTAGCACCACCACCACCTCTGTGTCGGGGCAGAGGAGAAAGCGCTCAATGGTGTGCATAAGCACGGGGCGACCGCACAGGGGCAAAAACTGTTTAGGAATGTTGCTGCCGAATCTTGTACCGCTACCGCCGGCCACAATTATTGCGTAGTGTTTCATCTAATCAAGTGTTATTATATATGATGTGTAACGACAAAGTTAGGAAAAAACGATGGTAATAAAAAATTAAATAGCAACTCTCTCGTCAAGAATTGCTATTTAAAGTCTTTATTAGGTATTTGTGAAATTTTTAAGGTGTAAAAGATTGTTTTAGGTTTTCTGGTGCAAAGATAGGTGCTCGGTAGATGTTTTCCAAATTTAAAAATATGTTTTTTAGCATATTTATTCGTTTATGTGCTGCTTTTTATAGTGAGGGTGTGGGTTTAATCTATTGATTTATAGTATAATATAATATTAATGTATTGGGTGGTTAAAAAATGCAAAAATGTAAAAAGCGGCCAAATGTTGTAATCAAATATAGATTTTATGTATTTTTGTGTTATGAATGAAAGAATGCAAGGCATAGTCACGGTGTTTGTCGACATCGACGACACCCTGTGGTGGTTTACCGAAAACTCAAAATTGGCATTGCGCTATGTGTTTGATGCCAACGGACTTGAGCGGATGTGTGCGTATGAGCAATTCCGCGATGTGTATTTGGAGAAGAACCACGAACTTTGGGACCAATACCATCATGGCCTCATTGAAAAGGACTTTTTGGTAAACGAGCGGTTTCGCTACACGCTCTCGACTTGTGGCTTTGAGGGCGATGTGGAGGGGATGTGCCGTCGGCTAAATGAAGAATATTTAAGCTATTTGGCTTCGCTTCCTACCACGCTACCTGGAGCGCGTGAATTGCTTGAATATCTCGTGGCGAAGGGCTATGATGTGAACACGCTCAGCAATGGCTTCAAAGGCACGCAGCAGCAGAAATTAGCCTCGGGAGGCCTTGATGACTTGATTCACCGCAATGTGCTCAGCGACGATTGTGGCATCACAAAACCTCAGCGTGGCATCTTCGACTATGCGCTGGAGCAGTGCGAAGCAGAAGCGTCGACTTCTGTGATGATTGGCGACAACCCTGATGCCGACATAAAAGGCGCCCATGATGCAGGCTGGCGCACTATCTATTTTAATATCAAAGGGAAGGCCCCAATTGAAGGCACTGCCGATGCCGTGGTCGTCTCACTTGATGAAGTCAAGCAAATTCTTTAGTAGCCCCAAAATGTGACAAGCCTTCAAAAAGGCGATGAAAATGCTTGAATGAGTGGATAATTCCCAAAAAAATCGTAATTTTGCACCTGTTATGACAGAAGAACAAAGATTACATTTAGAAGAAGAGACCGTGAAAATGCTGAAAACGGTATTCGACCCCGAAATTCCGGTCGATGTCTACAGCCTGGGTCTCATCTATAAAATTGATATTGACGACGATGCCAATGTGGCTATCGATATGACGCTCACCGCCCCCAACTGTCCGATGGCCGACTTCCTTTTCGAGGATATCCGCCAGAAAGTGGAAAGCATCGATGGGGTGAAGAGCGTGAATGTGCAATTGGTCTACGAGCCAGAGTGGGACCAAAGCATGATGACAGAAGAAGCAAAGCTCGAATTGGGCATGCTCTAACACTAATTTCCGACCTCTATTTTCTAACCTCTTAAAATGATATATTTCCTCAGCGATTTGCACCTTGGTGCCAAGTATTTTGAGAATCCACGAGCCAAAGAACTTGCCGTGGTGAATTTTCTCGACAGCATTGCTGCCGATGCTGAGGCTGTGTATCTGCTGGGCGACATTCTCGACTATTGGTACGAATATAAGAATGTGGTGCCACGCGGCTATATCCGCTTTTTCGCCGCCATCGCCCGACTGACTGATGCCGGTGTGTCCGTGTATTGGATGACCGGCAACCATGATGTGTGGCTTTTCGACTACCTGCGCGACGAAATTGGCGTGACCGTACTCAAGGGGCATCAGCAAAAAGAAATAAAAGGCGCTCAGTTTCTGCTGAGCCATGGCGACGATGTGGGCTATCAGACGCCGCTCTACCGCTTCACCCGCTGGTGCTTCTACAACCCTGTGTGCCAGTGGCTGTATGCCAATATTCATCCTCGCATCACCTATGTCATTGCACATGGGTGGTCGACCAGCAACCGTGTGAGCCGTAAAGAAACCGAAATGCAAAAGGTGATAAGTCGATGCTATGAGCACCTGCTTCAGTTTACAAAGGAATATGCCGCAGAGCACCCCGAAGTGCAGCATTTCGTTACGGGGCATCTCCACTTGGCTAAACATGCCACCATCGACGACTCGGGGCGCACGCTCACTGTCCTTGGCGACTGGATTCGGCAAAACACCTACGCCACTTTCGACGGCAAAGAACTCAAGCTCCACACCTTTGCCGTGGGAAAACACGTAGAGGTGGATGTTTAGAATGTGTGATTCCTGGTCATTGTTCAACAATGCCGTTTAAATAAAGAAATATTGCTATTTATCTAAATAACATAATGTAGAAGTTTATAAATACAATGATTAATTAGGCAATTTTGGGTGAAGATTTATATTATTGGATGGATAATTAGTTTTGAAATATGATGAAACTAATAGATTTATAATTTTATATTGGCACTATGTGGAGGCATGATTACCCGAGTATGTTTTACGGGGGCCTACTATTTCATGCAGACGCAATTTATGGTGAACAGTTTTATGATTGGGTACAGAATTGAATTTGAATTCGTTTATGATGAAAATTGTAAATATATATTATTGGGTGAGCAGTAAGGGTGCAACTTTTTCAGTAAGAGGTAATGTGCTTGCAGGAATTCTTGGATTCGTACTTCCTATTTTTTTGATTTTATTTGTTTTTAAATTTTTATTAACTCATTGTTTTGCTCTAAATGTACCAATTATAATCGTAGTAGTGGGGGCAATAATATTAGATATCCCGATATATAGATACTACAAAAAAAACAATAGAGGTAAAAAAATCATAAACTATTATGACGATAAGAGAATTAACAAATGGTATTATGTGGCTTTACTTGAAATGTTTTTTGTTTTTCTGTTTTTTTCGTTCCTGCTCTGTGGTCTATTATTTGTTAAGTTAATTTCAAAATCATGAAACAAGCAAGGGAGAAAAAGCTTTCATGGTTAAAGTGTGCTAAAAAATTCATAAACAAATAGAAAAATCATTTTTTCTTGATAAAAATTGCCCAATATTAGTGGCTAATTCAAAAAAAAGTGCGATATTTGCACTTGCAAAATCAGAAACCTACTCTTGAACGGCTGAGTTTGGTGTGTAAATATTTGAAAAACAGTCGTAACGAGATGGGGGGGCATTTGGTTTTTGCATTTTAGATAACATTTTTAAATCATAATAAACATACTACAATGACAAAAGCAGACATCGTTAGCGAAATTTCTAAGGCAACAGGTATTGATAAGGCATCTGTACTTGAAACTGTTGAAAAGTTCATGGAAACAGTAAAGGACAGCTTGTCAAATGGCGAAAACGTATATCTTCGCGGTTTTGGTAGCTTTATCGTAAAGACTCGTTCACAAAAGACAGCTCGCAACATCTCTCAAAACACCACAATGATTATTCCAGAACACAACATCCCTGCTTTCAAGCCAGCTAAGGTGTTTATGGAACAAGTTAAGAAGTAAGAATTTTTTAGCACTGCGGTGCTAAAAAATTGATTTCCGACAGAGAACAAATTAAATATATTTTTAATCATTTAAAACTAAGTAACAATGCCAAGCGGAAAAAAGAGAAAAGGCCACAAGATGGCTACGCACAAGCGCAAGAAAAGACTTAGAAAGAACAGACATAAAAATAAGAAATAATCTTTCTATTTAAGTCACACATACTGAGAACAAACTCCCTTTGACAAAGGTCTCGGTAACGCGAGCGCCCGTAATAATGGTTAGGAGAGTTTGTTCTTTGTTGTTTTTTTGATGGCTAAGATTCCCTTTCAAATCAATGAGAAGTGAATTAATAGTTGACGTACAGCCGACCGACATATCTACGGCGCTCCTGGAAGACGGACGCCTCATGTCGCTGCAAAAGGAGTCGAGAGACGTATCCTATGCCGTCGGTAACCTCTACTTTGCCAAGGTAAAGAAATTGATGCCAGGCCTAAATGCCGCATTTGTGAATGTGGGGCATAAAAAGGATGCATTCCTTCATTACCTTGATTTAGGATCACAGTTTAGTTCGTATTCAGAGTTCATTAAATCGGTTCTCGAGAATCCGGAAAAGCGTCCTTCCTTATCAAAATTCAAACTGCTTCCAGATATCGACAAGCATGGTTCGGTGTCCGATACCCTGCAGCAGGGGCAGCAGTTGCTCGTACAGATTGTGAAGGAGCCAATTTCCACCAAAGGCCCACGCCTTACCACCGAAATCACTTTCACCGGGCGCTTTATGGTGCTCATTCCATTTAACAACAAAATTTCGGTGTCGCAAAAAATTAAGAACTCTGCCGAGAAGATGCGTCTGCGCAAGCTAGTTGAGAGCATTAAGCCCCACAATTTCGGGGTGATAATTCGCACATCGGCAGAAAACAAGAAGGCAGCCGAGCTGAACGCTGAAATGAAAGTGCTGGTCAAATGCTGGGAAGACAGCATCGCGAAACTTCAATATACCACACCACCAACACTCGTCTATGAGGAAGAAAGTAGGGCAGTGAGTGTGATTCGCGACATTTTCAATCCCGAATTTGAGAGCATCTATGTGAATAATGCTGAAGTTTACGACCAGCTCCACAACTATGTGAGCCTAATCGCCCCCGACCGTGCCGATATCGTGAAGATTTATTCCGACGATGTGCCAATCTTTGACAAGTTCAATATCACAAGGCAAATCAAATCGTCGTTCGGGAAAACGGTATCGTTCAAGTCGGGCGCATACATAATAATAGAAAGCACCGAAGCATTGCATGTGATTGATGTGAACTCCGGTAACCGCTCAAAGGCTTCGACCGATCAGGAAAGCAACGCACTCGACGTGAACCTGCTCGCAGCCGATGAAATTGCTCGCCAGCTGCGTCTGCGCGATATGGGTGGTATCGTGGTGGTTGACTTTATCGATATGGCCAAGAGCGAACATCGCCAGGCTTTATACGACCACATGCGTGAAGTGATGCAAAAAGACCGTGCACGCCACAACATATTGCCATTGAGCAAGTTTGGGTTGATGCAAATCACTCGCCAACGCGTGCGTCCGGTTCTTGATATTGTAACCGCCGAAACCTGCCCTTCATGTGGAGGTAAGGGCGAGGTTCTGCCTTCGCTGCTTTTTACCGATATGCTGAAAGACAAGATTGATTATCTTGTTAATTCACTTGGAGTGAAAAACTTTATTATGTATGTCCATCCATTTGTTGAAGCCTATTTGAAGAAAGGCGTTTTCAGCGAATATTTTAAATGGCGTCGAGAGTTTGGACGCAAGTTCAAGTTGATGGCCGACCAGTCGCTTGCCTACCTTGAATACAAGGTAATCGACAAAGACCGCAACGAAATCGACCTCAAAGAAGAAAAAGACACGAGCAGCTCGCAAACAAAGAAAGAGCAGCGCTCGCGCAAAAACAAACACGAAGACTGATGTCGCGCTAAGAAGGGGAATGGTAATGTGATTACACCCCGCATCTCGACAGTGCTTCAATGAATGAAGAAATTTAAAGTCCGCATCCTACCGATTCAAGGATGCGGACTTTTTCTTTTCAACTCTTGTGGACTATCTCTATAATTATGGATCAGCGGGGTTTTATTTGGGGAGGAGGGCGGCGAATGGCTTGTTGCTCCACACGATGAAGTTGCCTTCGGCATCGGTGCTGATGGTCATCACGCCAAGGTCGGAGCGCTTCTCAAACATGGCCTGGGTGCGCTGTGTGCCCATTGCCATGCAGGCGGTGGCCCAAGCATCGGCGGTCATGCAGTCGGCTGCCACAACTGTGGCACTGAGGAGGGTGGATTCTTCGCTGTATCCGGTCTTGGGATTCACGATGTGCGACACCTTTTTGCCTTCCACTTCCTTGTATTTGCGATAGTTGCCGCTGGTGGCCACTGCTTTTCCGTTCAGGGCGATGACGAGTGCAGACTCGTGAACTGTAGCCTTGTTGTTTTCCACTGGCATATCGATGGATATGTTCCATGGGGTGCCCTGTTCATTCACACCTTTGGTCACCACTTCGCCTCCGATTTCCACCATACAATTCTCCACGCCGTTGCGTGCAAGCATCCGTGCCACTTCGTCGCAAGCGAGGCCTTTGGCAATGCTGCTAAAGTCGAATTGAGTGCGAATGTCGGATTTCACGAGGCGTTCGTCTTCAAGATACACTTTTAAGATGCCCACGAAAGCCAGCAGGCTGTCGATTTGCGTCGGGGTGGGGAGTTGTCCGTTTTTGTAGCCAAAGCCCCAGGCGTTGACCAATGGCATCACGGTAGGGTCGTAGGCTCCATCCGATTCCTTGTTGATTTTTACCGCGCATTCAAACATGCGAGCGAATATGCCGTCGACGCGGTTTGTTGAGTTGCAGTTCAATCGCGATACGAGCGACTGCTTGTTGAACACATTGGCACTGCGGTCGATACTGTCGAGCACAGCATTGATAGAGTCGGTGAGATCGGCTGATGCTTCGTAGGTGATGTGGTATTCTGTGGTCCACACTTCGCCTTGCGTCTTCAGGAAGGTTTTTCTTGTGGGTTTCATCACAAAAAACGCAACCACAGCTGCTATGGTGAAGACCAACACGGCGATATATTGCTTTGAAAAAATGCTTTTCTTTTCCATAATCATCATTTTTAGGACTACAAAGTTAATGCTTTTTGAGTGTGAAACTTCGTCATTTGGCGATAAATGTGGTGAGTTTCGGAAAAAATAGTTATTTTTGCAAAGATTATAACATTTAAAATTAATGAATATTATGAAGAAGATTCTTTTACTTTTTGCTGTGGCAGCAATGGCGATAGGTGCAAATGCGCAGTTTGTGCGCTTTGGTGTGAAAGCAGGTTTGGGCTTGAATTCTATTCACCTCAACAATCTTTCTGCCGACTTTGAATCAGAAAACCGCACAGGTTTCACTGGTGGTGTAATGATGGAAGTGGATACCAAAATTGGATTATGTGCAGATGTGTCGGCTATGTATACTCGCCGAAGTGGTGCTGTCGACAAGACCGAAATTGGTGTTCGCGATTATTTGTCTGTGCCTGTGAATATCAAGTATAAGATGTCGTTGCCCGCTGTTCAAGCGGTGGCAGCGCCATATTTGTTTACTGGACCAGAATTTGCATTCAATATTGGCAAAAGCAAGTCAGAAGATGGCAGCGAGTATAAGAAATGCGTGATGAACTGGAATGTGGGCGTGGGCGTGGAGCTCTTGAAGCATGTTCAGGTGTCGGCAGCCTACAGTTTGGGTTTGGGCAACAGTATTACCAATGTGCTTAACATTCCAGGTGTAGACTCTGGCGCAAAAGACAGATGCTGGACATTGACAGCAGCCTACTTGTTCTGATTAGTGGGCAGCAAAACGAGATAGAAAAAGATGGAGAGACCTTGTGGAATCTCCATTTTTTTTGTTTTTCTAAGGTGTGGAATTGTTATAAAAGTTGAAATTTTTGTCTAAACGGATAATTTGTTATAGTTTTGTATATTATTTACGCGATTCACTAAATTAGAAATGAAGAAATTCTTACTTACAATAGCGATTGCCCTTGTGGCATCGGCTGTCAATATGCGTGCAGAAACACGCCTCGGCGCCACTGCTGGCGTGACTTACAATAAATTGCACTTTGGTCAGACCGATATTCTAAGAAGCGATGCGATGCTTGGTGGAAACGCCGGTGTGATGGGCGAATTGATGATTCCTGGTATTGGTTTTGGTGTGGATGCAAGTTTGCTCTATTCTATGCGCAATGCAAAACTTCACTTTGAAGATAAGAAGGCATGGTCGGCTCAAGGTGTGGGCACCGAAACTGCAACATTCCACTACATTGATATTCCTATCAATTTGAAGTTTCGTTATCACAACTTGAATGGCTTTGAAAATACCGTGATGCCAATGGCGTTTGCCGGCCCAGTGATTTCTGTGCTTGCTGGTCATAGCAAGTGTGCTGATCAGTTGAGTTATAAAAAGGTGAGCCTTAGCGTGCAGATGGGTATCGGTTGCGAACTCTTTGAAAAGGTGCAGGTGAAGGTGGGCTATCAATTTGGTGTAGGTGAATCGTGCCGAACCAAACTCCTTGAAGAAAACACCGCGAAGAACCGTACTTGGTTCCTCAACGCCACCTACTTCTTTAAATAAGAAATATCAGTACAGATTATTATAAATGTGAAGCGAAGCAGCCGTCTGGGTGCTTCGCTTTATTTTGTTGGTCCTCGCTGATTGAACGTGTGAGTCGGGAATGACTGAACTATAGCTGTTATTATTTCAGGATTTCGCTGATGACGGCTGTCACATCGCTCACATCCACATTTCCGTCGGAGTTGACATCGAATTTGCTCTCAGGGGCATCGTTTTCTGTGTCGTAGATGCCCGCGCTGGAATTCACATATCCGTTTTCGGCAATGTTGTCTTGGGCAATGGCTGCGATGCTCATTGCCATCATTAAAGCGAGAGAGGCAATTATTTTTTTCTTCATCTTTTTCTTGGTTTTTCGCAAAGGTATATGATTTTGTGTTGATATTCAAAAATCCTCCACAAAAAAATACGGGCGACCAAAATGGCCGCCCGTATTTACTTATTTGGAGTGATTCGCAGATGAATCACTTCGTGTCAGGGGAATGGATTATTTTACCAACTTGCTTACTGCTTGGCTGCCATCGGTGTAGTTAGTAACTACGAGGTTCACGCCCTTGTAAGGAGTTTCAGATTCCATACCAGCTACATTGTAGTACTTAATGCTGCTGATAGCCTTAGTTCCGTAGATGTCGGTAACGCCAGTCACTTCACCAGGAACGGTGATAACGCAAGTAGCAGCGATTTGTGGGTTAGCAACACAAACGGCAGTGATAGTCGCTTCGCGGTCGGCAGTAGCCTTAGCTGCTACGCGTGACTTGTTTTCAGGAACGATAGTTACGAGACCGTTAGCGTCAACGGTAGCAACAGTTTCGTCGCTTGAAGTCCAGCGTACAGATGGGTTGGTAGTGTTTTCTGGAAGCACTGTAGCCTCGAGTTGAAGTTCCATAACGCCAGTAGGCATGATGTATTCATCGTAGTTGAGGGTGATGCTTTCAGGCTTAACTTCAGCAGTTGGGTTAACGATAGTAACAACGCAAGAAGCCTTGAGGTCGGCATTAGCTTCGCAAGCAGCAGTGATAGTCACTGTGCAAGGAGTTGCTTCGTCCCAAGCAGTGGTCACGAGACCGTTTTCGTCAACGGTAGCGATGTTGGTGTCGCTTGAAGTCCAAACCACGTTCTTGTTGTCGGCTTCTTCAGGAAGCACTGTAGCCACGAGTTGGAGAGTTTCACCACCGTTTTCAACGGTTGCTTCAGTCTTGTCGAGAGTGATTGAAGTTGGGTTAACCACTGGAGGAGCAACGTAAGTAGCACCGCAAACACCATAAGCCTTAACGCCTTCAACAGCGAAAGTAACTACTGGTTGAGCGTCGGCACTCTTGATGCTCTTGATACCGCTCTTGTGGAGAGGATTGGTTTCGTCGAGAGGAGTGCTGCCAGAGATAGCGTCGGCATCAGTTGCAGGAGCGATGTATGACCAGAAGATGTTGGTACCGTCGCCGTTGATTTGAGCCACGTTAGCAATTTCACCTGAATCAAGAGCACCTTCGAGGAGCACAGGAGAATCGTCGATAAGTTGGCAGTCGGCGATAGTGAGTTCGTTGTTGCCAGCTACGTCGCTACCGTCAGCATTTTGGAGACGAGAGAGAGCGATACGATAGATACCAGGCTTAGCACCATAAGGATCCTTTTGTACGAACATGTAGTAGAAGCCGTTTTCTTCATCGAGGTAAGAAGTCTTGATAATTACATCCTTGAAGAGAACGTTGAAGTGTTGAGTCTTGCCAGCACCACCTTCTGGGTAGATGTCGTTGTCGCGGAAACGGGTAAGACCGAGACCGTTGAACTTAGTAGTACGCCAGTAGATACCCTTGCTGTCGCGAGTGAAGCCACCAGTGATAGCACCCCAGCTGAGGAGATCGCCATAGTAAGGCAACCATTGGTTTTGGAACAAGAAAGGTTGTGAGCCATAGAGGCCAGTAGTATCAGCGTTGAGCTTGTGTACACCCACGTTACGGTCAGCAATGTAGATGTTGTTAGTGCTCTTGTCGATAGTCATAGAGAATGGGTCTTCACTTGGAATGTAACCAACGTTGTTGAGAACGGTCACGCGGTAGAAGATACCATTGGTGTTGTTAACGTAGAAGAGTTCACCGTCGCCGAGTGGTTGGTTAGGATCTTGGTAAGTGAACTTTTCACCAGCTACTGCTACGTAGATACGGTTCTTGTAGCTTTGGAGAGTGAGAGCGTGAGCACCAGTAGTGAACTTGGTGTCGACGATTTCGCCAGCTTCGTCCTTGTACATGAGCTTACCGTCGGTGGTAGCGAAGTAGAGACCTGTTGGGCAACCGAGAGAAGAACCACCAGTCTTGATAGTTGGGTCGGCTTGGATGTTGAGGTATTGCCATTGAGCAGCAGCTTTATATTTAGCTACAGAAGAAGTGGCAACCTTACAAACCACGTTGCTTTGAGAAGCTTTGAACACGTCAGCTGCAAGAGCTGGAGTGTTGCCGTTGAGCACGCGGAGATTTTCGATAGTTGCAGGCACTGAACCAGGTTCCATGTAGTTGACATTTGCAGGGAGCTCCATGCTCTTAAGAGCAGTACAGTTGGCAAATGCATCCTTCATGATGTTGGTAGCAGTGGTTGGGAGAGTGAGGTTGTTGAGATTAGCACAGTTAGCAGCGATACCTTGAGGAATTTCGTTGCGGCCATCTTCAAACACGAGAGTTTCAAGGGCTGAGTTAGAGAAGATGTTAGCACCAACGGTTACGTTGTTCTTCAATTCGAAGCTCTTGATTGCGCTGTAAGCGAAACCATAGTTGCCCACATTTTGAAGTGCAGGGAATTCAGCTACGGTGCAAGGAGCGTAAGCCATACCATAGTTGTCGATAGTGGTTACATCGGCAAATGCAGTAGTGCCAACAGTACCTTGGTGACCAGTAACGAGGAGGCGAGTGCCATCAGCGTTAACGAGTGCGCCGTCAACAACCTTGAAAGCGGTGTTGCCTTCAGCCACAGCCACGTTAGCAAGAGTGGTGATAGGAGCAAATGCAGCGCTACCGATAGAAGTGACGCCAGCAGGAATGCTAACACCTGAAATCTTAGTTCCAGCGAAAGCTTGTGAACCTACAGAAGTGAGGCTTGCAGGAAGCACAACGTCGCCAGTGAGAGCACTGTTTTGGAATGCTTGTGAATAGATAGTTTGTACGCTTGCTGGAAGAGGGAGGCTCTTAAGACCAGTGTTGTAGAAAGCAGTGATACCTACAGTGGTCACAGCATCGCCCATAGTCACGCTGGTAAGATTCTTACAGCCATAGCAGAGGCTTGTAGGAATTTCAGTCATGTTAGCAGGGATGGTGAGTGAAGGAAGTGCGCTACAGTTTCTGAAAGCGCTTGCGCCAAGGGTTGTAACCTTGTTGCCTGCTGCGTAAACCACTTCGGTAAGACCTGTACAGCCTTCAAACATACCGTCGTTCACAGTAGTGAATTCGCCACCGAAAGTCACCTTCTTCAAAGTCTTAATGCCACGGAAAGGCATGTTAGAGCTGGTGCCTTGGTCGAGTGGACGACCGAAATAGATTTCTTCGATAGGGCTCTTCACAGCAGTGCCAAGAGAGGAGACGAATGCGAGAGCGCTAATGGTGAAAGGATCGGCAGCATCAGCGAAAGTGATTTTCTTGAGGCTGGTCATACCTTCCCAGTTTTGAGCAGTAAATTTAGCTGCGCCAGTACCTACGGTCTTAAGAGGAGCAGGCACTGTCACTTCAGTGATAGAAGCACAGCCTTGGAGGTAACCGTTACCAATGCTGGTGGCAGTGAGAGGAGTAGGGTCGTTCTTCAATGCAATACAATCCTTGAAGCAGTTACGACCGATGGTAACGCAAGTGGCAGGAAGTTGGAGCGAAGTAAGTTCGCGGCAGCTTGCAAATGCGTTAGCGCCAGTAGCGACAACAGTGTAAGTTACACCATTGTACTCAAAAGTTTCAGGAATCACGATGTCACCTTTGTAGAACAGGGAGTCGGGCTTCACTTGGTATCTTGCCACGGTAGCCTTCGAACCTGAGGTGGAGTAATTGATTCCATTCACTGTGATTGATGCAGCGCCAGCTTCGCCAATAGCGAAAATAGCAGCGATAGCTAAAATAGCCGAGCGCACCCATGAAGATGTAAATTTGTTCATGTTGTGAATGTTGTTAGTTATTAATTAGTTAATTTATAAAGTTGTTTTGTTTGTTAATTAGCATTTAGTATATAGCTTAATTGTGTATCAGAGGTGTGACGATGTGCATGCACCTTCCAATTCAACCACAAATATAAGCATTTTTTTTATTCTCCCACACATTATTAATAATATTTTTCATTTCTTTCTGCCTTTCAGTTTTTTGAGTATGTGGTGGGATGACTATTGCGGGAACGATGATTTTATTCTTTTTGGGGGATGATTTTGGCGAGGAGGGAGGCTGGGATGAGGTTTTCTTTTCCTTGCTCTTTTTTTGCGAGGGACTTGTGGTGGGCGATGAGGGCGT
>JAUNNJ010000057.1 GCA_030531495.1 Bacteroidales bacterium | reverse complement strand
AACATTTTTAACCAATTATATCTACACATTATAAATAAAGAGGTTGTGTAATCATCTTCAACCGAGATTCCGCACCACAAATAGGCGCCAACACCGACCACTCAATCACTTATCTATCAACAACATAAACGCTCGAGTAGATATTATTCAAAAAAAAGTGGTAAATTTGTGAAACTTTTGGCACACATTATGCGTCTATATACACAGACGACGCTACGAAAGCAATGTGCAGAGTTTTTGTTAGCATCATCTACAATTTTAGCAATCCGAACAGAAAACAAATTATTATCTACAAGTGATGAAAAAATGGTTTTTGATGGCTGTAATGGCTACATTGATGAGCGTGCAGGCCATCGCACAATACAAAGTGCAATTTCAAGTGAACGATTCTACGGGCGAAGGCGAGGCATTTGCCACAGTCCGACTCTACAAGGCAGCCAACGCCACCAAAGTGATTTCTACCGGAGTGACCACCCTTGAGGGTGCCTTCGAACAAGAAATTGCTTCGGCGGGCTCCTATAAAATACAAATTTCGGCGGTGGGTAAAGTGACCGCGGAGAAGAGTTTTGAAGTGAGCGCAGCCCAGCAGACTGCCAACCTCGGCACCATCGTGCTCGGTTCATCGGCCAACGTGCTTCAAGGCGTGACTGTCACCGCACAAGCTCCTGTGGTGAAGAACGACATCGACCGCATCACCTACAA
Source organism: Bacteroidales bacterium (assembly GCA_030531495.1). Lineage (GTDB taxonomy): Bacteria > Bacteroidota > Bacteroidia > Bacteroidales > Muribaculaceae > Sodaliphilus. Next base: position 16,011 of record JAUNNJ010000057.1, on the reverse strand, counting down.
TGTGCAGAACGACGACGACTCAAAGTCGCGCAATGTGCTCGACATGCTCCGCAAAGTGCCTATGGTGACTGTGGACGGACAAGACAACATCACCGTGAAAGGCAGTGGCTCATATAAGATTTTCAAGAACGGACACCCCGACCCAAGCCTTTCTTCTAACGCGAAGGATGTGCTCAAGGCCATTCCCGCGAGCATGATTAAGCGCATTGAAGTGATTACCGACCCAGGTGCTAAATACGACGCTGAAGGCGTGACCGCCATTCTCAACATCGTCACCTTCGATGCTGGCAGCGCAAGCACCAGCGGCGTGACCGGCACAATTTCGGCAGGCATTTCCGACCGCGGCAATCCCGAGGCCATGGCATATCTCACCACACAAATCGGCAAAGTGGTGACCAGCCTCAACTATGGCTACCACCACCAGACCAAGCACAACGACATGCAGCACACCGAAAACCTCACCCACTACAACGACAGTGGCAACGAGCTGCTTGACCTGACCGATGGTGGTGCAAGCGTGAATGTGCATTTCGGCAACATCGACGCAAGTTACGAGCCCGACACGCTCAACCTGTTGTCGCTCTCATTCGGTGGCTATTACTACAACTACGTAGCCGACGGAACTGGACAAAACCTGATGCGCGATGCCGCTGGCAAGACCATCTACAGCTACGACCGCGCAGTCAACATGCCAGGCAACGACTTCTTCTCGTTCAACGGCCGATTCGACTACCAACACAAGACCCGCCGCCCCAACGAGACCCTCACCCTATCATATATGCTTTCAACATCTCACAACAAAAACGAGAACGAAACCACCTATTCAAATATGATTGGGACCTCATTCCCCTACACCGGCACTCACGACGATGTGACCGAGAATTTCCTGGAGCAGACTGCACAATTCGACTGGACTCGCCCATTTGCCAAGTACAACAAGCTGGAAACCGGCTTGAAATACATCAACCGCAGCAATAAGAGCCACTCCATATTCAGTTATGCAGGCTATCCTGAAGGCGACAACGACACCCACTTCAACCACCTCACCCAAGTGGCAGCCGCCTACATGAGCTACACCTACACCAAGGGACAATGGGCTGCCCGCGCCGGACTTCGCTACGAATTCAGCCACCTGAGCGCCAAATTCCCCGACGGCGACCAGAAGAATTTCAGCAGCAACCTCAGCGACTGGGTGCCTTCGGCAAGCGTACAATACCAGTTCAATATGTTCAACACATTGAAACTTTCGTTCAGCACCACCATCAACCGCCCAGGTATCAGCTATTTGAACCCTGCAGTGGTCATCACTCCTGAATCGAGAACTTTCGGTAACAGCAACCTCAAGAGTGCGCACAACTACGCATTGGAACTCAACTATATGCACATCGGCCAAAAGTTCACTTTCAGCATCACGCCAAACTTCGACATCAGCACCAACGGCATCTCCGTGAAGCAGTGGAGCGAAGGCAACATCAAATACAGCACCTACGACAACGGCCTGTTTAAGCGCTGGATTGGCGTGAGCGGCTACGCACAATACAACCTTGTGAAGAGTGGCACAAGCATCATGGTGAACAGCACCTTTGGCTACGACTACTTCAAGAACGAAAGCCTCGGCGTTCGCAACTACGGCACCGTGTTCACCATCTTCGCCAACCTCACCCAACGCCTTCCTGGCAACATTCGCTTCACAGGCATGTGTGGATGCTTCGGCGGCAATGCAGAAGGCCTCTACGGCAAAAGCGACCGCAACTGGTTCCACGGTTTCAGCCTTCAGCGCTCGTTCCTCAAGGAAGACCGCTTGACCCTCTCGTTCAACGCCCGCAGCCCATTCCAGAAAAACATGGAATGGAACCAACACACCGTGAACGGCAACTACAGCGGCCACCAATTCAGTCGCTTCCACGCTCGCGAATTCACCTTCCGCGCTTCGTACCGCTTCGGTTCGCTCAAGGCGAAAGTGAAGAAGACCAACACCACTATCGAAAACGACGACATGGTGGGCGGCTCGAAAAGCAGCGCTCAAAGCCAGCAAGGTAACGTTCAGGGAAGATAGCAGATGTGCCTACCCTAACTCGACTACAAATAATAACTTCAAAGTAATAATCTCCAACAAACATTTTTTAAGCAATGGAATCCTCCCAGCCGCGAAGGCTCGGAGGATTTCCAACTTTTTCGGGACTTTATAAACGATAATTCGCAGAAAAATGGTAACTTTGCAGCAATAAAACGATTGCATAGGGTTTTTGTGCTGCTCAAAAAAGCACAAAATTAAAAGGGAATCAGGTGTGAATCCTGAACAGTACCCGCTGCTGTAAGTCCCCCATTCCGAAGCATCGGCTTACACATTGCCACTGGTTGTAACTGTTTCTACCAAAAGCTACATCACATTATCCGGGAAGGCGTAAGCTCGATGGGGACGAGTCAGAAGACCTGCCCATATAGCAAGCCAACAGCTGCAGGCTGCCTGAAAAGCGGCCCGCGAAAAGCAAGGTTCACGAGGCATTTGAACCGTGGCGCAAAAAAACTGATAATGTGATATGTGGTGTAGCTAACTCACCCCCTTTACCATTTTTATCTGCATTTTTCACTACGCAAGATACCACTGTACTCCCTTTGCTATAGCTGTGGCGGTTTTACCGGCCATTGAGATGTGGTGTGCATATGGGCGTGCCGTTCATTTCTCTTGGTCTCATAACACTACTAATTTTAATTTCTTAATTAATAATTATTTATGAGACGTTTTTTTAATTTTCAACTGATTTGTGTTCTGGCTGTGATGCTGCTCGGCAGCGCCACAGTGACCACTGCACAGGCCGACGTCAAGAAGAAAGCGTGGAGCGCCGCCGATGGCGTGTTCTACCTGCTGACCAAAGACGGGCTCGAGACCTATGAGGTGGAAGGCACCATCACCTTCAAGGCGGTGGCCGACGGGAAAACCGTGCCGGGCTATCGCGACTGCGGTGTGGTGTTTGCACCGAAGAACGAAGGCGACCAGATTCAAATCACCGTGAACAGTATCGACCTCTCGGGCACCAACTATCTGCTGCTCTACGATGGTCCAATTTCCCGCATTGGTTCTGGCACATCTTCGGGCGTGAACCAATCCACCTACCTTCCTGATGGATGGGTAAAGAAGTATGTAACCGGCTCCGACGGCGAAACCTACACCTCCACCAGCAGCGATGGCAAATTGTCGTTTGGCTTCCACACCAACAGCGCTGCTGGCAACACAGGCTTCACCATCACCGTGACAGCCCTTCCATCAAAAGACATGGAACTGAAGAGTGTGAGCCTCGCAAGCAACGAAACCGGCGTAAACCGCGGTGCCAAAAACCAAGTATTGGCGAGCGTTGATGTGCTCACCGAAGGTGGCGCCAACGCTTTCAATGTCGACAACTTGAAAGTGGCTACCACCGCACTCGCAGGCTCTACCCAAGTGAGCAACGTGCGCCTCTACAAAGGCAGCACATTCACCGCCGACAATGCTTTGGCAACAGCACAAACACTCGGCGACGAACTCGTGGCAAGCGATGTATTGTTGAAAACTGGCCACAATGTGTTCTCCGTAGTGGCCGACATTCTTCCTGATGCAAGCGGTACCATTCCCGGCCTCACCGTCGACGAGGTGAAGGTGAACGGCAATGTGCAAACACTCGAAGCATCCACTTCTGCCCCAGTGGCGGTGAACAACACCATCCTGATGCCGGCAGAAGCCACAACATTCACTATCAGCGACGATGCCAACTTCTACGACGATGGTGGCAAAGACGGTAAAATCGGCGAAAAATTCACCGGCACCGTCACTTTCGTGCCTGCAACTGAAGGTCAGAAAATCAAGGTGGATTTCTCAAAACTCGCCATCTTCAACACCTCATCAGTGGGCTACAACGATGTATTTAAATTCTACAACGGTCGCACCGCCGATGAAGCCAACCTCATCACCACCCTCTTGAAGGATGCAAAGGTGGTGAAGTCGACTGCCGACGACGGCTCTATGACCGTGACCCTCACCAGCACCACAGGCGTGCCAGCCGAGGGTTGGGAAGCTGTGGTTTCTCAATTCCTCCCTGGCGACATGACTTTCAAGAGCGTGACTGCTACTGCTGCCAGCGACGAAACCGTGGCTGCTGGCGACAAGCAAGCACAAATGCTCATTGTGGACGTACTGACCGACAATCAAAGCAATCCTCTCGAACTCACTGGCTTCAACCTCGCTTCTGCCGATGCGAAGAATATTGAAAAAGTGAGCGTTTACAGCCTTGGCGAAACTGCACAGTTCAGCACCAGCAACCTGTTCGGTGAAACCGCTGTTGAAAACGGCGCTATCGCTATCGACGGCAACGCAGCCCTCGCTGAAGGTCACAACTACTTTGCTGTAGTGGCCGACGTGAAGGCGACTGCCAAGAATGGCGAAAACATTGCTTTGAGTCTCACCAATGCCACAGTGGCTGGCGTGAGCCAATCTGCTGCTGAAGTGGTGGCTCAGCGCACCATCGACAATGTGTGCCGTGCTACTCAAGGCAGCCACAGCCACACCATCTACGACACTTGGAAGTTCTACGACAAGAAGTCGACAATCACCCCATCAAAATATGAATACGAGCAAGCCAACTATATCGTGACCTTCACCCCTGCAGAAGAAGGTACAGTGGCACAACTCGACTTCAGCAAGTTTGATGTGTACTACGCATCTACATCTTATGGCGCAAAGGCTGTGTTTGAAGTGTACAGTGGCACCACAACCACTGCCGAAAACCTCCTCTGGAAACTTAGCGATGCATCTGAATCATCAAAAGGCCCAGGCAAGAGTCTCCGCTCTGCCGCTGCCGATGGCTCTATCACCATCAAGTTCAACCCTAACACCACCTCAAGCTACTATGCTGGCACCGGATGGGAAGCAACAGTTACCCCATTCAAGAACCACGCAATGACTATCGATGGGGTGAAGGTGAACCAAACCAGCACCGCTATCGTGCCTGTGGGCAGTGCAAATGCCGAAATTATCGATTTCGACGTGAACACTTCTGGCACTCTCACCAAGGCCGTAGTCAACGAAGTGACTGTTGACCTCAAAGGCTGCGAAAGCGCAGTGAGCAAGGTGAGCGTGTTCTACAACACTACCAACGATGCCGCTACAGCAGTGGCATTTGGTGCCGTTGAAAATCCTTCATCAACCGCAACCGTGAGCGGCGAACGCGAACTCGCTGAAGGCAGCAACCACTTCTGGGTAAAATATGATGTAAAGAACGAAGCAGCTTCTGGCACAGAACTTGATGCAAAACTCGTGAGCATCAAGACTGCCGATGGCAACACCGTAGAGGTAACCGATGGCGACCCTGCTGGTGTGCGCATCGCGAAAAACATCGTGTACATGGCTCCCGACACCACTCGTATCACCGTGGTAAACCCAACCATGTTCTACGACGACGGTGGTAAGGATGGCCCTGTGACCGTTGGTTTCAAGGGTGTGACCATCTTCAAGCCTGGCAAAGAAAACTGTGCTGTACAAATTGAAACCAATGCATTCTCTACAGGCGCCGGCAAGGTTTACATCTACGATGGCGAAGGCGTTGACGAAAGCAAACTCGTAGGTTCTTACAACTACACCTCTGCTCCTCCAACTTATATTTCAAAGGCTGCCGACGGCGCTCTGACCGTGAAGTTCGACGGTCCAACTTCGACCTACACTTCTTACGACGGTTTTGAAATGCAAGTTTCGCTCCACGAACTCACTCCTTTCGTGGTCGACAAAGTGGAAGCAACCGCTCTTCGCACCGATGCTGTTTTGCGTGGTGCAAGCAACGCTCCTATGCAAAAAATCGCAGTGACAGTGACAGGTGACCGAGGCACCCTCAAACTCAACAACTTCGCATTCAAGGCTGAAGGCACCACCAGCGCTGCCGATGTGACTGCTGCTCGTCTGTTCTACACAGGCAAGACTGAAGCATTCAGCGAAAACAACTGCGTGGCAACACTCAACAGCGTTTCAGCCGCAGACATGAATACATTCGTGGCAGAAAACGACGTTGAAATTACCGATTTCGGCACTTACTATTTCTGGGCTGCATACGACATCGACGCAGAAGCTCTGGCTGGCAACAATGTGGCAGCACAAGTGACTGGCATCAGCGTTGACGGCAACAGCGTGGCTGCAACAGGAGCCGCTGCCGTTCGCGCCATCAAGGCTGGTATGAAGGGCAACTATGTGATTGGCGCTTCTGCCGCTGCCAATTACCCAACCTTTGCTGCAGCAACCACTGCATTGAAGACCAATGGTGTGGAAGGTGCTGTGGTTATGCAAATTGAAAACGGCACCTACGCCGAAAATGTACGTGTGGACCAAATCGACGGTGTAAGCGAAACCAACACCATCACATTTGAGGGCCAAAGCGGAAATCGCGCCGATGTGGTAATCACCGGTAGCGGATTCTCTGACCCTGGTTACGGTGGCCACAAGGAAGGTGTGTTCTTCATCGACAGCACCTCTTATGTGACTGTGAAGAACCTTTCTGTGGTTCCTGCACAGCAAGCCTATCCAAGTGCTATCCATGTGTATAACCAAAGTCGCCACGTGACTGTTGACAATGTGGCTGTGAAGGCCGAAACCGTTCTTACAGGCTACAGTGGCATGTACTTGATTCACACCGAAGCCAAGGACGAAGACGGCAAGAACAACGACTACTTCACCGTTTCGAACAGCGACTTCTATGGCGGCTACATAGCACTGCACCTCGGTGGCACATCTTATGTGCGACTCACCCGCGAAAAAGGCGCAATCGCCATCAACAACACCATTGCAGAAGCAGGTAGCAAGGGTATCTATGTGACCGACGAAGATGATATGCTCATCGACGGCAACACCATCTTCGAAAGCACAGCCCAACGCACCAGCTACTGGGGCATCGACTTGATGCGCTGTCGTGGCAACATGAAGGTGAGCAACAACAAGATTACCAACACTCACACTTACTACAGTGGCGGTATCTATCTCCGCACCTCTTGCTACGGTGCAAGCGCTGATGCTCCTATCCTTCTGTACAACAACAGCGTCAGCATCACAGCTTCGCCAAGTTCAAGCACTTCAGGTATTCAAATCACAGCCGACTGCAACGACATCCACGCTTACCACAACACCGTAAGAATTGGCGGTACAAGCGGCTACTGCTACTACACCGCAAGAGTGACCAGTGGCGAAACCTTCACCAACATTGTGATGAAGAACAACTTGCTGCAAAATGCCACTACTTCTGGCGCTACGATGTTTGTATACGGCAGCGAATACATCAAGCGCATGAAGTTCAGCCACAATGCTATGCTTGGAGCCGACGGCTTGATAATGGCATCGACCGATATCGACGCATTCAATACGCTCGTGAACGACCAAACCAACTTTGTGGAAGCAGCAGAATTCGTGAGCGAAACCGACCTTCAACTCCTCAGTGCAGGCAACTTGTGCACTGCAGAGCCTATCGAAGGCATCACTTCCGATATCAAGGGCACTCCTCGCGATAGCGAACACCCAACTATCGGTGCTTACGAATACAAGGACATTGAAATCGTGACTCCAGAAATCGCTGAAGGATATCCTGTAATAGACAACATCGGCGAAACCTCTGCTTCTGTCAAGACCATGTGGAATGTGAGCGGTATGCTCTATGCCAAGGTTGAAAAGGTGGCTGACGAAAGCGCTCCTGCTCCATCACGCAAGGCTGCACGCCTCCCTAAGAAAGTGGTGACTGAAGACGAGTTGCTGAACACCACACCTGTGGCAGTGAACGCTGAAGAAGAAGCAACTACCGCGTTCTCCGACCTCGAGCCAGGCAGCAAATACCAGGCTTACTTCTTGGTTGAAAGTGCACTCGATGGTGCCAAGAGCGAAATCGTGACTACAGACGTGTTTACCACACTCCGTCACTTCGACCCACTCACCATCACATTGAGCAATCCATTCGTCCGTATCAACGAAGGTGAAAACGCCACACTCACCGCAACAGTGGAAGGTGGTGAAGAACCTTACACCTACGAATGGCGCAACCAAATGAACGAAGTGGTTTCTACCGCCGCTACCGCATCTGTGAGCCCAGCCTACACCTATGGCTACCGACTGACCGTAACCAGCAACGACGGCCAGACCGCCACGGCAAAGACAAGCGTTTATGTGAACGGCGATGCAGTGACTGCAACATTCGACGACAACTATCTCGCCGAAAACAGCCACTTTGCTGGCGACAGCAGCGACGACAATTTCTTCAGCGGTTCATACGCTTTCAATGTTGCAAACATGGGCAGCTGGTGGTATGGCTACAGCATCAGCAATAGCACATCTACCGCATTCAACAGCCTTAACGACCAATTCAACTCTGCAGTTGGCGCAGGCGTGGATGGCTCGAGCAACTACTGCGTGGCTTACCCAAGCGGCTTGAATGTGGATGTTACCAACAAGGAAGAAGGCGACTCAATCGCCGGTGTATTCATTAGCAACAATGCCTACGCTATCAGCAGCATGAGCACAGGCGACTCGTTTGCAAAGAAGTTTGCACAAGGCGACTGGTTCAAACTCACCGCAGTGGGCAACACCGCAGATGGCACAAAGACCGTAGACTTCTACCTCGCCGACTTCACCAGCACCAACGAAGCCGACCATTACATGCTCGACAGTTGGCAATGGATGGACTTGCGCGCGCTCGGCAAGGTGACAAGCGTGATGTTTATACTCTCCAGCAGCGACAATGGCCAATGGGGCATGAACACTCCTGCTTACTTCTGTATGGACAACCTGAATGGTGTTCGCCCAGAAACTGAAGCTGAGCGCATCGTTCGTGTGGGCGATTCACACATCGAACTAAGCGAACTCTTCAACCTTGAAAGCAACGGCGCAACAGTGACATTTGCAGTAGAAGAAGTTTCTACAACAGGCAACATCACTGTAGCTCTCGACGACAACGCACTCAATGTGAACGCAGCCGCTAATGCCGAGAAGGTGGTAGTGGTAAGCGCAACACAAAAGGGCAAAACACAATATGTCCGCCTTTACATTAGCGTTGACAACACCACTGGCGTGAACGATGGCATCAATTCTGATGTCAAAGTGAGCGTAAGCGATGGCATCATCAAGGTGAATGGCGCAAAGCATGTGAACATCTTCAGCACCACAGGTGCAATGATCAGCACCAACAACGAAGCAGATGTAGTGCCAGGCGTTTACATGATTGTAGCCGACGGCAAGACCTATAAAGTTCTTGTAAAATAATCGTAGTGGCATAACATCTGCCACCGCCCGCAATTAGAGCACTTGAAGGACTCTCCCTTCAAGTGCTCTTTTCATTCCCCTCCACCGACGGGTAAATGGAGAAAAAATGCTACCTTTGCATTATGAGCGGATATTGGAAAGGATATCGAGAGCATTACAGAGACATTACCAAGCTGAGTCTGCCGATTATGGTGGCACAGTTGGGCACTATCGTCACCGGGTATGCCGACACCATGATGGTGGGGCACTACTCCACCCCTGCGTTGGCTTCGGCATCATTCGTCAGCAATGTCTTCAACCTGGTGATTATGCTTTCGCTCGGCTTTTCCTATGGCATCACGCCGCTGGTGGGTGCACTTTTCTCGCAAGGCGAAAAGCACAAGGCTGGCGCTATGCTTCGCACTGCCACCTTTGCCAATGCCATTTATGGCGCAGTGGTGCTGGGGGCAATGGTGGTGTTCTACTGCTGCCTCCCGCTGATGGGTCAACCCGACGAACTGCTTCCGCTGATTCGTGAATATTTCATTTTGATACTCGTGTCGATGGTGCCGGTGGTGTTCACGCATGTGATGCGCCAATTCGCCGACGCCACGGGCCACACCGCCTTGGGAATGTGGATTTTCACGATAGGAAATGTGGCGAACATCATCGGCAACTACATCCTCATCTACGGCCACTTCGGTGCTCCCGAAATGGGATTGACGGGCGCAGGATGGGCCACACTTGGTGCACGCGCGCTGATGTGCGTAGCCTATCTTGCCGTGATACTGATTTCAAAACGCTACCGCCCCTACTGCGAAGGATTTTCTGCAGCAAGAACTACCGTGGAGCAGCTCCGCGCCGTGACAGCAAAATCGCTCCCGATATCCATGCAGATGGGAATGGAAACAGGCATTTTTACATTTGCTGGCATTGTGGTAGGATGGCTGGGCACCAATTCAATGGCTGCCTACCAGATTTTGGTGATGCTGGGATGTCTTGGATTTATGATTTACTATGCTTTCGGCGCTGGCATGGCCATCAAGATTGCACACTACAAAGGCCTTGACGACAACCAGGGCGTGCGCCGCGCTACACATGCAGGATATGTGCTCACCCTCATCTGCACGGCTGTGGCATGCCTGGTGTTTGTGGTATTCGGCCCCGATATCATTGCACTTTTCACACGCGACGAGGCAGTGATTGCCATAGCCGTGAGTCTGCTGTGGCCTTTAGTGCTTTACCAACTCGGCGATGCCACACAAGTGACATTTGCCAACGCACTGCGTGGCATAGGATTCGTGAAGCCGATGATGAATTGTGCCTTTGCAGCCTATGTGGTGATTGGTGTGCCCCTGCTCTACGTGCTCGGGCTACCCCAACATTTGGGATTGCTGGGCATTTACCTCGCATTTTTCGTGGCGCTGCTTGCTGCGGGCCTCCTCTTCTGGCACTATTTCCGCAAAGCTACTCGCTAACCTTAGTCAGCACGCGGGGGAGCAGTGTACGGCGACCGCTGGCAAATTCCACTTCGCAACTGCCGTTTTCCTTTACCTTGTCAACCAAGCCACGCCCGAACACTGGGTGCTCCACAATGTCGCCCGCACGGATTTCGCCGTCGTCGGCCTCTTTTTTCGGTTCCTCCTTGTAATAGACAGTTCCTTCTATGCCCAACTCCTCATTAAGGTAGTTGACCATACTTTTGGTTTCTTCGTAAAGGTAAGGACGAATGCGACCTTTCACCTCCACCAATTCGCTTGGGATTTCCATCAAAAAGCGCGACGGATATTTCCCGCACTGGTTGGCGGCACTGAAGCCTTCGCTTTCGGTGAGAATGAGTTCACGCTCGGCACGCGTCACCGCCACATACATCAGTCGACGTTCTTCCTCCTCAGCGGGTTTCAAACGCTCTCGAATGGCGCGATGGCTCGGGAAAATACCCTCGTTCAGCCCCATCACAAACACAAAAGGGAACTCCAAACCTTTCGCCTGGTGGATGGTCATCAGGCGCACGGAATCATCGTCGGAACGATAGTCGGCATTGGTATAGAGCGCGATGTCTTGCAGATAGTCGTCGAGCGTGGCAACTTCATCACCCAAGCGGTGTGAATCTTCATAGTCTTTGATGCTGTGGAGCAACTCTGTGATATTTTCAAGTCGCTCTTCATCTTCATCGTTTCGGTACTCATCCTTCAGTCCGCTATTGGTGAGCACTTGGTCGAGTGTGCTGCCGATGCCGCATCCCTTTGCTATGAGCGCTCGGCCGTCTTCAATCACTCTTACGAATTCTGCCATCTTCGTGCGTCTTAATTCCGGCATCGATATGCTGGCCAACAACGTCTCGTAGAGCGACGCCGGCGTGTCGGCATTAGCCGCAAGCATAGCCAGCCATTCCAGCGACTTCTTGCCAAATTTACGCGACGGCACATTGCACACGCGAAGGAAAGCCAAATCGTCGTTAGGGTTGGCGATAAGGCGCAAATATGAAAGCGCATCCTTGATTTCCTTTCGCTCGAAGAAGCGGATGCCACCCCACACCGAATATGGAATGCCATTTTTGATAAACTCCTGCTCCACGCCTCGCGAGAGATAGGCAGCGCGGAAGAGGATGGCAATTTCGCCATAAGCCCCCTTGCCTTTCTTCACTGCTTTCGCAATGGTTTCGGATATCCACTTACATTCTTCAACATCGTTTTCGGCATGATAATGCACCACACGCACGGCTTTTGGGCGCTGGGTGAACAGTTCCTTCGGCACGCGGTCGCGATTGTGGTCGATGATGGCGTTTGCCACGTCCAAGATATCGGGAGTGGAACGGTAGTTCTGGTTGAGAATAATATCGGTGTCGGATTCAAAATCCACAAAAAGCTGCGGTCTTGACCCCCGCCATTCATAAATAGCCTGGTCGGGATCGCCCACCACACACAGGTTGCCAAGGCCACCGCTCAAGATGGTGAACAGTTCCCACTCATCGGCATCGCAGTCCTGCACCTCGTCGATTTGAAGATAGTTGAGCTCCGATTGCCACTTTTCACGCACTTCAGAAAAATGGTGAAGGATGTAGAGTGTGAAATACACCAAATCGTCGAAATCCACGGAAAACAGTCGCAACTGCTCCTGCACATAGTTGAAGAAAAACAGATGCTCTGCTGTGGGCTTTTCTGTGGAATTGGGGAGCATAAATGAGCCCACATAATCAGTGCGCAACGCCCCTTTTGTGCGGCCAATGATGTCGAGATGCTTCTTCACGGTCGACTGTTTGCGGTCGATGCCCATCGCCTCCATCACACGCTTCACCATCGATTTCTTGTCGTCATCGTCGAGGATTGTAAAGGTTTTCGGGAATCCGAGGCGATGAATTTCCTTGCGAAGAAATTTCACGCAGAAGCCATGGATGGTGCACACATAGTCGTTGATATAGCCAGGATCAATAAGCCGTGATATGCGCTGTTTCATTTCTTGCGCCGCCTTATTGGTAAACGTCATGCACAGAATGTTGCCAGGGTCCACCCCCAGCACATTCACCAGATAGGCATAACGGTGAGCAATCACGCGCGTCTTGCCAGAGCCCGCACCAGCAACGATGCGGACACGACCCTCGGTGGCTTGCACAGCCTCCTGCTGTCGGTCATTAAGATTTTTGAGAAGCGAATTCATCATGCGATTTTCGGTATTACGCCCACAAAGATAGCACTTTTTTACAAAGAAACCACAAAAAGTCACGAATCACAGTTTCTTTAGGGTACCGCTTTTAATGAGCAATTCAACATACCCTTAAACTCTATGTTAGTAGAACATTTGTAATCGGGCAGCGCAGAGTTGTGAAACTTTGCGCTACTCGTGTTTTTTCGTGTGCTGTTTCTTTGATGTGAGAGAATGTTACGCGAGGGAATTGAGCAGTTTGTTCATGTCCCAAGTGATGAATTCTTCAACCGGCACACCACCAGAGCCTACGACGAACGCTCTTGCGGGATTAAATTTCTCTCTGAACAATGACAAGCCCCTATTGGTGGTTCGACGACCGCTTTTCACCTCAATGGCTATGGTTTTACGATTATACACTATCACAAAATCCACTTCGTCGTCGCGTTCGCGCCAATAGTTCACTTCGTAGCCACACTCGTTGGCTTGATTAAGGAGGTGCATCCCTACCGCACTTTCAACCCATCGTCCCCAAACTTTAGCATCGCTGATGACTCTACTATAATCCACTCCGGATAGAGCAGACAGCAAAGCCGTGTTGTAAACAAGCAATTTAGGAATTGAGTTGTACTTACGAGCGTTGTCATTGGCATATTTATGGAGACCACACAACAAGCACGATTCGTCAAGAACCAAAAGATAATTCGCCAATGTGGTCACGTTGCCCGCATCTTGCAGCTGCCCAACCATCTTGTTAAGCGAAAGTTCTTCACCCGAATATACACATCCCAACTCAAACAACTGCTTCATGAGCACTGGTTTGAATATTCTCTTTGTCATGACCACATCTCGTTCAATGGCGGGTGCTACAATACTTTCTTTAATATATTTTCTCCATCTTGATTCGTCACCAATTAACTTGGCGCCACCGGGATAACCACCAAAATAGACGTATTCTTTGAACGAAAAGCCGAACGCCTCATGCATTTCCGCAAAACTCCAATGAGGCATATGTATCATTTCGAACCTTCCAGCAAGCGATTCTGTCAGACCATTTTTCAACAAAAGCCTTGAACTACCCAAAATCACCGCCTTAATGTTGACATCGTGCATGGTGTCGTAATCCCATTCTTTCTTCACGGCCTCACTCCAATTATTAATCTTGTGAATTTCGTCTATCACAAGCAAAAATTCATCGCCGCCCCCCATGTCAAGTCTCATACGGGCAGTTTCCCACGATTCACTAATCCAATCCGTATTGGTAGCAGGAACATTGTCGGCCGAAACCAACAGATGTGGTATTTCGCATTCCTTTAGTAGCTGTTTGACTAATGTCGACTTACCCACTTGTCGTGGTCCTGCAATGACTTGAATAAGATTACGTTCTTCATGAACACGCTCAAAGAGAGTTTTATATTGCGATCTTTTATACATAGCACTGGTTTTTAGTGCTACAAAGTTACACAAAATTCTCAAAATTACAACACAAAATTCTCAATTTGGGGTTACAAAATCTCAAAATTGTAATACAAAATTCTCAATTTAGAGGTACAAAATTCTCAATTTGGGGGCAGATTTGTTACTTGTTTTGTATGGCTTTGTCGTAGTCAACGCAGCCGTGGACGATGCGCTTGCATGGCTTGAACTTGGGCGAGAGCACGTCGTGGCGAGCATCGTAGTATTCGGTATCAATGCCGCCGAGTCCGAGGAGCACATGCCCCACAATGTCGGTGACGAAGGGGCGTTCGGTGGCGGATTTGATACGCTCCACCACATCGGGGTGCAGCTGCTTGTAGCGGTCGGAGCACCAAATCATGAACGGCACCTCGTTTTGGTATTTCATCTCGGCTGGCGTGGGCGTGGCATGCTGATGGCGACCGAAACGGTTGCGGTAGTCGTACACCTCTTCACCATGGTCGCTCATATACACCACCACTGCATTGCGATGGCGGAACAAGTCGAAGATTTGCTTCATCACCATGTCGTTGTAATAGGTGGCGTTGTCGTAGTTTGCTAATGTATAAATGGAATTTGCGTCGAAACGAGGCTCGTAGTCGGTGGAATTGAAATGCCTCAACCTTTTTGGATACCGGAAGTGATACGACACGTGTTGGCCCAAGAGGTGAAACACCACCAGATTGTGGGGCGCGGAGAACTTCACCTTTTCACCAAAGTGCTTCACCATAGTGCCATCGAAGGTGTAGGTGGTGTCGTTGCAGGCGGTGTATGACTTTGCTGCAATTTCATCATTATACATCATGGAGTTGACCGTAATGGTGACGAGTTTTTCGGGCGAATAAGTTCGCTGCATATCCCACATCCACACATTATAGCCGCTGCGCTTAAATATGGTGGTAAACATAGGGCTATCGAACCAATATTCACCCTCGCTTACGCAATTGAGGCTGAACGAATTTTTCTGCACAGTGGAAGTATAGTTCTCAAACGACAGCGCATCGTTGAAAACAAAAAGGTTGCCGCCATCGCGTTCCTTCTCTAAATTGGGTGTGGTGGGCTTTGAATATCCGTAAATCGACGCGTGGTGCTTGTTGTAGCTTTCTCCCAACACATACACCACTGTGAGCGAATCGTCGGCAACGATGGTGGGGTGCGTATCGTAGACTTTTTGCGCTTGGGCAATGGAGCTGCGCACTTCACCCACTTCAACACGCACGGCATTGAACGACTGCAATGTTTGCGACATGATGTCGAGCGACTCAGGCGGAAAATAATTGCCCCACACTTCCGAACTTGAGCGAGAGCCGCACATCGCCAACCACACATAGCACACTTCCATATAGAGTACCCCTACGCCCGAAAACGCCGCCACGGCGCAGTCAAACCAACGGCGGTGCCGAGAATCCCCACCATCGCGATTTTTCACTTTACGCATCAGCCACTCCAGCCCCACGACAAGCACTATCGCCACCGCTGAAATGCCATATGCCCATTTGCTGCCCGAAGTGAAAGCGTAGGTGTTCAAAAATTCACCTGTTTCGGATGGGTTGGTTTCAAACATGATGGTGACCGCCTCTTCCGAGATTTTCCACCCGAAGTTGAAATCAAGCAGCAGTGTGATGGAGAGCAACGCCCAAAACAGGGCATACAACAGCGTCTTCAGCCACCATTTGCCCACT
>JAUNNJ010000056.1 GCA_030531495.1 Bacteroidales bacterium | reverse complement strand
GTCGCTTTGCAAGCAAAATCCCACTAAACCCTATAGGTTGCGGATTTGAGGTATAGTTATCCCAAAATTCCGTAATAAATACCCACCTCCAGGACTTCAGTAGAAGCCCATTAATGGTACAAAAAGTTAACAATAAATATAGTGCTTAATTGAAATAGCCACACTATATTATATCCTGAAAGCAAAGCTATGCATAATGCTCGAAATACACAAAAAAAAAGATAGAAATAACATATACAAACAGCAAATTTTAACAGTTTTAACAATCTATTCAAGTTTCACCTGTCACAATTCGCTGTCACACAAAGTGTTTTTCCTTGCCCACGGCACGCCTAATGCACTTTGCATTAGCATTCAACCCAGGAAGTTCATTAGGGCATAGATAGCATTTCGAACGAGCATAGGGGTTCCTATGTGAGTGAGTGAATGGTGATGCGAATTATGCCATTGAGAAGCAAAAGGAATCCATTTGCCCCTAATGGATTTTCTGGGTTCAAATATCCAACTTACGAAACCTTATATTAAAGGTGATGACGTCCTGCCGCCATTGCACGCTGCTGATGAAAGAGAAAAGCTTCCATTCGGGCCGCAAAATGTATTAACCCCGAAATATTTGTTAATCTTTATTAATACCTCTGCATACCCTATGATTTCTAAAAATGTTTTTGTAAATTTGCCCAGTTTTTGGGATTTTTATATCGCTATTTAATATTTATACTATAATACAAAACTTAACAATTTCTTAGCTATGAATTTTTATGCAAAACTGTTAGCAGCTTTTATTGCGCTCTTTGCTGCTACAAACATCGCAAGCGCCGATAGTTTTACGGTTGACGATGCGCGCCGCGGATATTTCATTCCAGATGGCGGTACTTACAATGGTAAAAAACTTATGGTACTCGACGGCGAATTCGGCCTCCTTTGTAAGGCCAACCAAGGCTTCGGCATCAACATTAACGGCAGAAAAACCGACGAGGGAACAAATGTACAAGTTTGGCAATTCGGAAATACCGACCCAGCTTGCTACTTCAAGTTCATCCCTCTTACCGGCGCCGACATGGGATACTATCGCATCCAAGCCAGCTATTGTGACAAAGTTTTGGATGTCTACATGACAGGAAATGGCAGTACACCTTCAAACGGAGACAATGTAGGTCTTTACACATGGGGCGGTGGTGATGAAACAAAGTGGAAGCTTATCAAAAACAGCGACGGCACCTACACAATCCAGAACAAGAAGAATCCAAACATGGTCCTGGACATGAATGGCGGTGGCGCCCCTGAAAACGGGAAAAACATCCAAGTCTATACATCCAACAACTCGGATGCACAAAAATGGTATCTCCAACCTGTGTCTGGCGCATTTGTCAACGACATTTATTTCAAGACCTATCTTTGCAACAAGGGCTTTGCAAAGCTTTACAACACCAGCAACAAAACCGTTGAGCGCGATGCAAAACTCAGCGACTTCTATACTGCAGGCAAGAAAGTGGTTATCGACGCAGAAGCTGTAACCGAACTGAATGGCCTTGGCGAATGGGGCGACATCACCGATTCCGGCAACACCTCTCATCCAAAAAAATTCACAGGCGTAACCGACCTTATTGGTATAGAGTATTTCTATAAGCTCAAGAAGCTTGACATGAGCCGCCATATTCCCGGTGACGACTTCAACAGTTACGGCAGCTACTACTCACGTCTTAAACCTGAGAACATCAACCTCCAATACAACACAGAACTTGAATGGCTCGACCTCAACTATGCGAATTTCAATACTATTTCAGAAGTAAATAATTCGCATATCAACGGCCTCACAGAGCTCAGATATTTGAATTTCTGCAACAACTTTTTCAAAGAATTTGACATGCGTCCTTATAAGAAATTGCAACGCATGCAAATGGCGCACAATTTCGACCTCACAAAGATTTATGCTGAACGAAATGACAACCTCTTGGAGCTTGCCATCTTCGACTCCATGTATGGATGGGAAAACGGTTACAATCTTCAGAACCTTATCGACAACTTCAAGAATCTCGTTTTCTTACACGCTTTTGCCACACCTAACGAGGAAATCGACCTCTCTGAACACACCGACCTTCAGTCAATATGGTTGCTAAAGTCTGCTTACGGAGCAGACAAGAACCTTGTTTACGATGGCACCTACAACATCGTTTGCCACTACGACAGAGACCTTCTCTTTGACTGTGCTGGTGGAGCCTCCGGCCAAGGCACCAATGTCCAATTATGGAACACTCGTCCAGATGAAAAGTGGCATCAGTTTAATATCTCACATGTAACAACAGATAATAACAATGTCCGTTGGTATAAAATCATCGCTGCTCACACATCCAACATGTGTGTTGAAGCCGCAGGATCTTCTCCTGGCAACAATTCAAACGTGCAATTATGGCCATATGACGGAGCTGATAATAAACTCTGGCGGTTCCGCAGAAACAGTGATGGTACTTACCACATCATCAACAAGAAAAATCCAAGCGTTGCAATTGACGTTCAAGATGTGAAATTCAAAGCAGGCAACAACCTTCAGGTATATGCGACAACCGACAATCAGGAAGCACAAAAATTCGTACTCATTCCTGTTGCCATCAAAATCACCAATGGCCAAGCAGGTTCTGCACGACAAATTTCTAAAGGTCCATGGCTCCACAAACTTGACCTGAGCAATAACACAAAGTTGCGCGACATCCATGTACAAAACATGCACCTTGCTTCACTCAATATCAATTCCGAATACATCGGTACAGACCTTGAAGCTCCTTACAACACATGGCAAGTTTGCCGCGAAGTAAGTAATCTCCCAAGCAGTTTGGACGGCAAAAGCAATGTAAGTCCTCACGAAGTGGTTGTAGACAACAACTATCGCCATGTCAATGCCAACTACTACAAGCGTTACGACGATGAAACAAAAAAATGGTATACAATGTTCTACATTCGCACCGACATAGACAACAACTGTCCAGAGTTAGAAGCTGGATTACTTGTTGACAACCAAACAAGTTTCTTTGAAACCATGACATTCGACAACTATGTTGACGACGCAACAAAAGGCGACATGAGTCGAAAGACTTTCAACATCAGCAGAACACTGGCAGAGGAATGCTTCAATGGTAAACGTGTGCTCGGAGCAAAGAAAGCTGTTGAAACCGACAACATCAATAGCATAGGACTCATGGACCACGCCGTTGGCACCGACCAACTTTGCATGATCAAGAATTATGGAAAAAGTATTGAGATAATCAACAACCCTAATTCCGGTGTTAGCCAAGAATTTCTCGACCACGTTCCAATGAGCGTAAAGGGTACAATTATCATTCTCAAGGCTTACATCACAGATTCTGAACCTGAGACAACGCCGACCGATGTGCCTCGTGCTATCTGCTACGATTACGACATGAACTCAAATTCTACCACTTCAGCGTACAACACATCTGCACAGAAGGCTGCAGTCGTCATTGATACAAACAATCCAAATGCTCCAATCATTGGCACCTTCTTCTTCGATGTACACTACCCCAACATTCCTCTCAAAGAGGTGGTAACCGGTATTGAAGACATTAAAGTGGACAACAAAGAAGTGGCAGCTGTAAAATATTATAATGTGGCTGGTGTAGAAAGCGACTATCCATTCATGGGCATCAACATCGCTGTTATTACCTACACCGACGGAACCCACACATCTACAAAAATTGTTAAGTAACACAAAGAGCACTACTGACAATTAACTGAAAATCGTCCTGCTTCACCGCGGGGCGATTTTCTCATTATTGTCACCACCTTTTTTCAACCGAGCACCTTTTTGTCTAAAAAAATGCTACAAAGCATAGGCATATTTCGAAAAAAATCCTTAACTTTGTAATAGTGGCTGTGTCCTAATGTAAAATTAGGCGCTTTGTGGGACGCTCGGCTCGAGCGTCCGTCAGTTATAACTACAATAGCAACTTTTCGCATTATTGCACAGCCTCACACGGACAAAGAACTATTTATACTACTGCTAAAAGCTATTTACAGACTTTTAATTTTATACAAGGATACTCTATGAACAAGAAATTCGTCATCATCTTGATGGCCGTATTGGCATTAGCTACAGCCTTCACGACCTCTGCTCAAGCTCCTAAACGCGAGTTACGTTCTGGGTGGCTCACCACTGTTAGCAACATGGACTGGCCAAGCATCCGAGGCACAAGTGCCACTGTGGTTGCCCAGCAGAAAAGCGAGCTCATCTCCATTCTCGATGCTATGAAGGAGGCTAACCTAAATTCGGTGTATTTCCACACTCGCAACATGTGCGATGCCTACTATCCCTCAAAGTATGCACCATGGTCCAACTATCTCACTGGTGCCCGTGGCACTGACCCAGGATGGGACCCTCTGGCATTTTTCGTGGAAGAGTGCCACAAGCGCGGCATGCAGGCATTGGCTTGGCTCAATCCTTACCGCTATAGCGGAAACACATCCGCAACATCGGTGCAGCACACTTCATGGAACACGTCGTTCGACAAGACCATGCAGCAGCACCTCATCAACAGCAATTATTACTACACGCTGAAACCATCCGACCCGTGGACATTGCAGCACCTAAAAAATGTGGTAACAGAATTGGCAACCAACTATGATATCGACGGCATTATTTTCGACGACTATTTCTATCCCAACAATTTGGCAGAAAATAGTTCTGCCGGCGACTGGAGCGACTACCAGAACCAAGGTGGAGGAATGTCGATAGGCGACTGGCGCCGTAGCGTGGTCAACAATATGGTCAAAGAGGTGAACAACACGCTGAAAAGCATTAACCCAAGCCTCATTTTTGCCATTTCTCCTGCTGGCATCGCAGGGTCGGCTGCCACATCGGGCAACAAATACACCAGCGATGGCGTCACTGCAAACCCTTGCAACAACGACTGGCAATACAACGGTATTTATAGCGACCCGCTGGCTTGGCTCAAGGCGCAAAGCATCGACTATATTTCACCACAACTCTATTGGGCGACGACACACTCTACCAACGCCTTTGGCACACAGACCGACTGGTGGAGTAAGGTAGCAAACATTTACGGCCGCCACAACTATCCCAGCCATTACGTAGCCAGCGGTGAATCCACCTCTTCGTCAAGCAATATCATCAGGCTCGACGACCAAAATACATACTCTGAACTGAAGGCGGAGGTTGACCTCACTCGCCAATACACACGCAACGCAGCTCCGGGCAGCGTGTTGTTCTCTATCAAATGGCTGGCTACGAAACCAGCACTCAGAAACTATATTAAGGAGAACATTTTCACTCGTCCTGCACTCCATCCTGCCATGAGTTGGCTGCCAAAGGGCAACTACACTGCACCAGCAAACTTGGCGCTCAACAACTATGTGCTCTCGTGGGACAAAGTGACCAACGACCGTGGCGCGCACTACGCCGTATATGCCATACCAACCACCCTCACGCTCAACAAAGCAAAGGGTGCCGATGGCATCAAGGGCGACTATCTCATCGCCACACCTTATACCAATAGTTTAGATATCGCCAGCCGATACCGCAATGGCTACTGGTTTGCCGTTACCGCTGTGGATGCTGCAGGCAATGAATATGCGCCCACTGTGATTAACGAGCCCGACCCAGGCACCCTCCCAGATGTAAAACCTTCAATCACTAAAATTGAAGGCCTTGACTACTGGAAGGAAGTGTGGAAAAACACCTCAACCTACAACTCTGCCCGCAATCTTTGCTATGGCGACGACTATGTGTTTATTGCCACCACCGATGGCCACATCTATGTGCTCGACGCAAAAACCGGCGTCCGCGTGAAGGAACTCAGCACCACTGGCATCAGTGGCGGCACCTACAGCATCTGCGGTGTGCAGTATGTAAACGGCAAAATCTACGCCTGCAACCTCACCACCACGCCAAGCTCCAATGCTATTAAGGTATACTGCTGGGACGGCATCAACGCAGCGCCTCGCAATGTGCTCTCCGTCACCAATGGCGACCTGCCTCGCGCTGGCGACCACTTCGGCATCAGCGGTGATCCTCAATCGAGCGGATATTTCTATTTCGTGAACGCCAACAAGGCTGTGCGCTTTAAAATGAGCGGTGGTGCCTACACTGGTACAAGCCAAACAACCACCTTGCCTATCACCTTGGGCACTACACCTCACATCGACCCTGTAGACGACAATTCGTTCTGGGCTACCTCAACAAACAACAACCCTATCCGATATAATTGGATTACTGGTGGCACTGCCACACAAGCCGAAACCACAGGTTCCATCCTTGGCAACACCAACGGCGTGGCATTCGCACCCTTCCAGATGTCGGACGGCAAAGACTACGGTTTCGTAGTCGACTATTTAGGCTCAGGAAGCGTGAGTGGCTGTGCCAACCTTATCCGCAAGCAAAATGGCAGTTGGAACACAGGCGCTAACGTACACCTCCCACAAAGCGGACTTGGAACTACCAGCAATCCTAACTATGGCGCAAGCGTGGCTGTCAACCTCACCAACTTCGGTGGAGCTACCACACAAGCCGACATGTGGGTGCTCGTCACAAACCAGGGTGTCGCCCACTACACATCAGTAGCGTCGGACGAAATCGTCCACGACAATGCCGACCGCTTCTATCGCGTGCCTTGCACTGGTGGTCAAATGGGCAAAAAGCTCATGCAGCTCGATATGCCTCAGTCAAGTGGTACCTACGCTATCAAAAACTATGTCAACCCCAGCTATCGCCTCGACGTAAACGGAGGCTCAAGCAATAATCTCACCAATGTGCAAGTGTGGAAGAACTCTACACAAACGTTTGAAATCATCCATGTAAGCGGCGACTACTACCGCATCAAGCCCAGCTACTGCAACAAGTGCCTCGACATCTACACAGGTAGCACCGTAGGCGATGGTTCCAACATTCACATCTACGACTACTCCACTGGCGATGCACTGAAAGACCAAATCTGGAAATTCGTCAGAAACGACGACGGCTCATACACTATCGTGAGCAAATATAGCGACAACCTTGTGCTCGACATCAACGGTGGTATCACCACAAGCACTAACGTCGACGGCATCAATGTGCAACTTTGGACAAAGAACAACAGTAGCGCACAGAAGTGGATTCTTGAGCCAGTTTCCAGCTCTTATGTAATTCCTATACGCACCGTGCCCGACCCATATTTCGTGAAATACCTCTACGAAAACGGATTGGCTAAGGTGTACAACGAGAATATACACGAAATCACTGGCGATGCCACTATCGCTGCCAACTTCGACACCGACGTGAAAGTTGGCTCCAACGAGCATATCGTGGTGCTGTCTGACGAGATTGTCGAACTCAACAACATGGGCCACTACGGCAAACTGTGGACTGTGGACACCGACTCTTACCCCAAGCACTTCGAAGGCATCACCAATTTCAAGGGTATGGAGTATTTCGTCAATCTCAAGCGACTTGAGCTCAACCGCAATATCTATGGCGATGATTTCGACAACTATGGCAGCCAGTACACCATTATTCGCGACGGAGAACTCGACCTCACCTACAATACGAAACTCGAGTGGCTCGACCTCGACTATGCAAAGCTCACAGAAATCAGCAGCAGCAAGAACGCGAGCCTCAATAAACTCACCAACCTGAAATATCTGAATTTGAGCAACAACGAATTCATTAACTTCGATATGCGCCCTTACACAAAATTGGAGCGTCTGGAAATGACACACAACTTCAATTTGATGCGCATCGATGCTAACCGCAACGAAAACCTCTTCGAGTTGGCAATCTTCGACTCAATGTATGGTTGGGACAGCAACTATAGCTTGCAGAAACTCGTGAACAACTTCCCCAACCTCGCATTCCTCCATGCGTTTGCAACATTCACATCTGATCTCGACCTCAGCCAGCACAGTAATCTTCAGTCGATTTGGCTACACAACTCCATCTACGGCGCGCGTCAACGCCCAAAGGGCAACTGGCTCCACAAGCTCGACCTCAGCGGATGCACCGAGTTGCGCGATATCCACGTGCAGAACATGCACCTTCCTGCGCTCAACGTTCCATCATCACACATCGGCGAACCACTGAGCGATGAATACAAGGATTTGCAATTCTCTCGCGAAGTGACCAACACTGCTACTGCCAGAGGTGGAAAATTGAACCCTTATGTTCAGGTCGAAAACAACTACCGACACATTCAAGCCGACCTCAGTAAGTGGCAAGACCCAACCACTAAAAAGACATACTTTGTATATTACTTACGCACACAATGGACTGGTGACGGCGCTAACGAGCCTGTAATGGCCGACAAAAAGGGTTACTACGATGTGTTGAAGTACACAAAATACACCGACGACAAAAGCCAAAACGACCAAACCAATTGGGCCACTTCGAGAGTATACCTCAACAGCACTATGGCTGACGACCTCTTCGACGGCACTAAGGTGATGTATGCTGGCACTGCCAACTCCTTCAACACTATCGATGCTCAAGGCGTTCTCAACCATACTGCAAGAATGGATGAAGGTTGCACAGCACTCTGCACCGTTACCGACGGATATTTCGATTTCCCCGAAATGCTCCCTGCTGATGTTAGAGGTGTGTTCAATGGCAATGTAAAAGGTAGCATCATCATTCTCAAGGCCGGTATAGGCGAGCCATATTGGTATGATGCTCCAAGTTCAATCCGCTATGCCTACAACATCATCTCCAACAACACAAGATCTGGAGAGTTTGTGCCCGATGTTTACTTCTACCTCGACATCGACTACCCATCAATCGTGACCGGTGTAAGCGACATCGACACCACAAAAGAAGTCAGCAGCATAGAATATTACAACCCTGCCGGCATCATGAGCATCGTTCCATTCAGTGGTGTCAACATCGTGGTAATCAAATACACCGATGGCACAACGCAAACAAAAAAAATAATTAAATAGCGAAATGGGACTATAATCCCTATAATTTGGATAAATAAAACAAATCATCGGAAATCGCCCAGCAGTGATGCTCGGCGATTTTCTTTTTTCCCCACCCAAAAAGAGGACTTATAGAAAGCACCTGATGCGATGTCCAGCACGAGCGACCCTCTCGGAGGCTCTGGTATGAAGCGTGTGCTTATCACCAAGTTGCGCTTCGTATCGCTTCGCGCTACTCGCTTGCATGGTGTTTGGCACAATCCGCCGTCTCCGACGACTTCTGATTATGCCAACTTAGATGCGGTTGCCATGGAACTTTCTGGGTTTATGTGGGGCGTTTGGGCTTTTTTTTGTATATTTGCAGTTTTAAAGCATGTATTGAACTACAAATATTAACTACATACATTAAAAAACATTCAAATTAATGAAAGACGATTCGACTAAAGTGATGAATGCCGCAGAGCAAGAAAGCATGAGCTTGCCCGAAAACGCATTCACCGAACTCAAGCCAGGGGAAGAATACATTCCCCCCATGCGTCCCGACCAGTCTTATCCAGAAGCCACTGGTTATTCAGTGTCGATGGGTTTGATTATGGCTGTGATTTTCAGTGCTGCCGCTGCCTATCTCGGTCTGAAAGTTGGCCAGGTGTTTGAAGCCGCCATACCTATCGCCATTATCGCTGCAGGTATCGCAGGCGTGACCAAGCGCAAAAACTCGCTCGGCGAGAATGTGCTTATCCAATCTATTGGCGCAGCGTCTGGTATCGTGGTGGCTGGTGCCATCTTCACCTTGCCAGCACTCTACATCTTGCAAGCCAAGTATCCAGAAATCACCGTCAACTTCCTTGAAGTGTTCCTCAGTTCACTCCTCGGCGGTTTGCTCGGCATTTTGTTCTTCATTCCATTCCGCAAGTATTTCGTAAAGGAAATGCACGGCAAGTTCCCATTCCCAGAAGCCACAGCCACCACTCAGGTGCTTATCAGTGGCCAAAAGGGTGGCAGCCAAGCAAAACCTTTGCTCATTGCCGGTTTGGTGGGTGGTCTGTACGACTTCTTCCTCAGCACTTTCGGTTGGTGGAAAGAAGTGCTCACCACACAAGCAATTCCTGCTCTCCAAACATTCACTCAAAACACCAAGATGATGTTCAGCATCAACACTGGTTCAGCGGTGCTCGGTCTTGGCTACATCGTGGGTCTGCGCTATGCATTCATCATCTTCGCCGGTAGTGCATTCATTTGGTGGTGCATCGTTCCATTGCTCGGCTCCTTGGTTCCATCAATGGCCGACATGGCTCCAGATGCCATCTTCAAGGGCTATGCTCGCCCAATCGGTATCGGCGGTATCGCCATGAGTGGTGTGATTGGCATCATCAAGTCGTGGGGCGTAATCAAGAGCGCCGTTGGCTTGGCTGGCAAGTCGTTCAGCAACAAGGGCGCCCAAGAAAAGCCTATCCGCACACAGAAGGATATCTCAATGAAGATTCTCGTGTTTGCACTCGCAGCAGCACTTGCAGTGACCTTTGTATTCTTCTGGCTCGGTGTAATCGGCAACCTGCTTCAAGCCATCGTAGCGTTCTTCGTGGTTGTGGTTATCGCATTCCTGTTCACCACCGTAGCAGCCAACGCTATCGCCATTGTGGGTAGCAACCCTGTATCTGGCATGACGCTGATGACACTTATCGTGGCAAGTACCATTTTCGTGGCAGTTGGCCTCAGCGGCACCAAGGGCATCATCGCCTCTATGGTGATTGGCGGTGTGGTTTGTACCGCACTCTCAATGGCTGGCGGTATGGTTACCGATATGAAGATTGGCTACTGGCTCGGTTCTACACCTGCTAAACAACAAACTTGGAAAGCAGTGGGCACATTGGTGTCTGCAGCCACTGTGGGCGGTGTGATTCTCCTCCTCAACAAGGCTTATGGTTTCACCGATCCTGATGTGATGGCTGCTCCTCAAGCCAACGCGATGGCTGCCGTTATCGACCCTCTGATGATGGGTGGCGAAACTCCTTGGATGCTCTATTCTGTGGGTGCTATCTTCGCTTGCTTGCTCAACTGGCTCGGCGTTCCCGCTTTAGCATTCTCGCTCGGTATGTTCATCCCATTCCATCTCAACACTCCACTTCTCGTAGGTGGTGCCATCAGTTGGTTTGTAGGCTCTCGCAGCAAGGATGAAAAGCTCAACAAGGCTCGTCAAGAAAAAGGTACTTTGCTCGCCAGCGGTTTCATCGCCGGTGGTGCTTTGATGGGTGTGGTTAGCGCAGGTATGACTCTCGCAGGATTCTCTTACGAATGCACTCTGAGCGAAGGCGTGACCAGCGGTTTGGCTGTAGTCATCTACCTCGCCCTCATCGCTTATCTCACCATCGCTTGCCTCAAGGCTAAGAAGGAAGACTAATCAGTCGATACAACAAATAAACACTGTTTTATAAGTGCCTGGCGCAATTTACACCGGGCACTTTTTCTATCTTTGACCAAAATTCATTAATTTTGCATCACATAATCAGCTTATGCGACTTCTGATTCTTTCCATATCTATCCTCTTGATTGCGCTGGGCAGTTGCCACAGCGCCAAGAAGGCTATAGCCGAAAGCGAAGGGGTGAATGTAGAGAAGTTGGAGCACACCTCTGTCGATGCTGCAGAGAAAGACGCGACCTCCAAGAAAAAAGCTAACAAAAAAAACAAACGCAAACACACAGCACGCCCAAAAAGCAAAAAGAATAATCAAGGAGGCTCGTCGGCTGGCGATGGGAAGAGCTCCAACGGTACAGAAAAAGTCAACATTGAAGAATTGCAGAAGAAAGCTGAAAACGGCGACACCATCGCCCAAACCCAACTCGGCATTGAATACATGAAGGGTGAAGCGGTAGAGGAGGATATGGAAAAGGCCATTGAATGGTGGACCAAGGCTGCAGAGCAGGGATATACTGAAGCGCAGTACAAACTCGGCGTGTGTCACCAGTTTGGCTATGGAGTGAAGCGCAGCAACGAGCGTGCCCGCCATTGGTATGAGCAAGCCGCCAAACAGCACTATGCTCCTGCCGAATCAGCCCTAAAAACCCTCGAAGAAGAATAAAACTTTATATTATATGAAAAATATAGTATTCGCATTTATTGCCCTATTTATAGGAATCGCGTTTGCATCATGCAACAAATCAAACTCCAATCCCCAATTAGATGCATTCAAAGACAGCATCCGCAGGGCCGACAGCCTAAAGCAAATTCAGCGGGACGCAGAAAAAGCAGCAGAAAAAATCCATCAAGACAGTATTGATTACTTGAGTTTCACCAGCCAAGACCTCAAAACCTTCTTCCTCAAAGGACACGTGAAAAGCGTGACTGAAACCACTGCATACGGAGAGAAAACAACCCTACTTTTCGACATCAATGGCAACCTCACCAACAAAGGTGGCTTCGACGAAGTGAAAAGAAATTCAAAAGGCCAAATCACCGACCTAATCAACAAGGACACTTGGGATGGAGGCGACGAGGGCGCCACTTACACCTACAACGGGAACGGATATCCAAAATCATACTCTTACTGGGTTTCCGACACTTATATGGAGCAATACACTAAATACAATAGCAGCCATTGGCCTATAGCCGCTAAGCAGGTTTACGACTTCCCTGAAGGTGAGGAGCCAAGAGGCACTATCACATATTCTAACACCGACA
The DNA here is from genome assembly GCA_030531495.1 of Bacteroidales bacterium. Classification (GTDB taxonomy): domain Bacteria; phylum Bacteroidota; class Bacteroidia; order Bacteroidales; family Muribaculaceae; genus Sodaliphilus. The sequence goes on along the minus strand of JAUNNJ010000056.1, from coordinate 4,248 downwards.
AAATTGGCAACTGGACAAAAAAGAAGGTGGTGTTTCAATATTTTGGAGATTACCCTTCGGATACACAGGTCACCACTCGCAATATCACCTACTACTCCTTCGAAGAAGTAAACAAAATAGTGGCAGAATAAGTGCCACCACACCTATCGAAGAAATAGCAAGCCCGGAAGAATCTATACCTTCTCTTCCGGGCTTGATTTCATATCTTAAATCACTATTGTCCTAATGGATAGGTAGGCTGAAGATTGACTGCCGATTGTGCTTTTTTGATGTATTCTATCGCTTTCTGCTTGTCGATAGCCTTCACGGTGCGCCCATTGCTGGTCACATCTTCGGCTGCAAACAGCGAATTCCAGATGGCTTCAGAAGTGGCCTCGATGGTGGCCATAAACAATCCGCTCATATCATCGTTGTGCAAAAGCGTTGGCGTGTAGTGCTTGGTGGATTCATCAATGAGATTCTGTTCAGCCACCGACACGGCTATCGCATAGTCGCCACTACCGTTCGATGCAATGCCACCCGTCTGAGCCAGCCCCATGATGGCGCGTTTGGCCATGCGCTCAAGGTTGCGAGCATCGACAGGAGCATCTGTCACCACCACTATCATACACGACCCATCCACATCTTGCAATATCTTGTCGCGATAAGTATACTTGCCGAGCAACTGCCCCACTGGCACACCTGCAATCTGGAGAACACCGCCAAAGTTGGCCTGTACAAGCACACCAACCGTGTAGCCGCCCATTGAAGCAGGCAACACGCGCGAAGCTGTGCCAATGCCAGCCTTGTAGCCAAATGCCACAGTGCCATTACCAGCGCCAACGCAGCCTTCTTCCACCGCGCCGCCTTTCGCGTTCTCAATAGCCTCTATCACATGCTCTTTCCTGACGAAACGCGAGCGAATATCATTCAGCCCGCCATCGTTGGTTTCACCCACCAAGGCATTCACCGAGCGCACATTCGGGTTCTGCTTCATTGTGTATTCCACCGCACCCGCAATGCCTTCTGCCACATTGAGCGTGTTGGTGAGAATTATCGGTGTTTCGATATTTCCGAGTTCCTGCACTTGTGTAGAGCCAGCCAGTTTGCCGAATCCGTTGCCCACATACACCGCTGCTGGGCATTTCTTCTTAAACAGGTTGCCCTGATGCGGAACGATGGCAGTAACGCCCGTCTGCATCACATCGCTGGTAAGGGTCACTTGCCCCACTTTCACGCCTTTCACATCAGTGATGGCATTGTTGGCGCCGGTTTTCATCACACCCACCACCACGCCATAGTCGCGAAGGCGCTTCTGTGCAGTCGCTTGCCCACAGCACAGTGCACAAGCAATCGCTATCATCAATAAATGCCTTTTCATATTCTCAATAGCCTAAGTCCTCGTTCACTAAAATCACGATATGCCGCCCTGCGGGATAGGAATTTCTCTGGAAGTGTATGTAATTGCAGATACAGTGCTCTGCATTACAGTTGTGGCACACGCCATCGATGGTGCAGGGCGTGTCAAGATTCAGTCGCGCAGTGTTGATTGGCGCCGCTGTGGCACGAGCACGGCTGAGAGCAGCCTCCACATTTTGTGCAATCTTGTTCATTCCAACCACTAAAATCACACGTTTAGGTCCCCATGTGATAGCTGCCACACGATTGCCGTTGCCGTCGATGTTCACCAGCACACCGTCCTCACTCATGGCGTTCACGCTCGCCAAATAATAGTCCACATCGAATGCTGCAAGGTAGGCTGCACGCTTGTCTTCTTGCGTAGTCACTTTGTCGCGGTCCACAATTTTCAGGTCGGAAGCATACAAGGCCTCTGTGAGTCCCATATCGCGAATCGTCATCGAACCGCCCCAACTCACGCTGCTTCCTGCAGGAATCAGTTGCTTCACTTTCTCTATCGCATCGGCCGACGACGCGCAGTAAAATGCCTCAAACCGTCGGCGTTTCAAGTTTTTTATCACCTTTTTTGCTAACTTCGCATTGCGAATATCTTTTGGGCTTTCCATATCGTTCATATTTTTTAAATTTCTACTTTCTCTACAAAAATAGTGAATTATACCGTGATATTAAATAAAATCCCCGCAGGATTTACACAGTTACGCCAATTTTGTGTTAATTTTGTAACACAATAAAGAAAACCAACGATGATGGACGCGCACATATATCTTCTGATTTTATGCATCGGAGCGAGCTTCGTGCAGCGCGTCACCGGCTTTGGATTCGGCATATTCATTATGACATGGCTCACCGCACTGATGCCCAGCTATGGCGAAGCCACTGCCCTATCCGGAATTTTGGCACTCTGCACTTCACTGATGGTGGCTATTAGAATGTGGCGCCATATTCAGTGGAATCATCTTTGGCTCATACTCATTGCCTTCATGGCTTTTTCTGCCGTGTGTATTTTTGCACTCACGCAAATCCACGACAGTGTTCTGAATGTGATTTTAGGATGCGTGCTCATTTTTGCAAGTTTCTATTTCTTGTTTATCAGCGGGCACATCCACCTGAAGCCCACCTGCACCACGCAAGTGGTGGCTGGATCGCTCAGTGGCATGATGGGTGGGTTCTTCGCTATGCAAGGGCCTCCTGCCGTGCTCTACTTTCTGGCTTCGGAAAACGACAAGAACCAATATATGGCCACCGTGCAAACCTATTTTCTGGTAGGCAACATCGGCATGGCAATGGTGCGTGCATGCAACGGATTCGTCACGCCTGCCGTGGGATATGGTTTCTTGTATGGCATCGGAGGTGTAATCATCGGCAATGTGATTGGGGCATTGGTATTTAAGCGAATATCCATCAACTTGCTCCGGACATTAGTGTATATCTATCTCGCCATCAGTGGTGTAATGATTTTATTCCGATAAATATGGCAAAAGTCGACAACCATACTTTCTTGACTACAGGAGCTGTGGGTAAAGTGATTTCACGCATGGCGCTTCCTACGATTGCGGGCATGCTCGTGACCAGCATCTACAATCTGGTCGACTCCTATTTCGTGGGACAAATCAACACGCAAGCCACCGCGGCAGTGGGAGTGGCATTCCCTGCTATGGCCATCGTGCAGGCAGTGGGTTTTTTCTTCGGGCAAGGCTCTGGCACCTACATCTCACGCCAACTCGGGGCAAAACGCCGTGAAGACGCCGAAAAAATGGCAAGCACCACTTTCTATATGTCTATCGTCACTGGTGTGATTTTGGCCATTGTCGCTTTAATATTTCTCGAGCCGCTGTCGGTGGCTTTTGGCTCCACACCCACCATTCTCCCTTACACAAAAACCTACATGGGCATCATGCTGATTGCGGCGCCTTTCATCACTGCCACCATGACACTCAACAACCAAATGCGTTTCCAGGGCAACGCCTTTTCCGCTATGATTGGTATGATGTCGGGTGCAGTGCTAAATGTGGCGTTGGTGCCTTTGTTCACTTTCACTTTTGGATTGGGAATTGCCGGAACAGCGATTGGCACTGTGCTCAGCGAAATCATTGGTTTCATCGTGCTATATGTGATGGCCATGAAAGGCGACAGCCTACGACTGAAACTGAAGCATATCACCTTCGCCCGACACTATATGGTCGAAATGGTGAAAGGCGGCACTCCGTCGCTATCTCGACAAGGTCTTGCCAGCATCTCCACCATGCTACTCAATTTGGCAGCAGCCTCGTTTGGCGACGCCGCCATTGCAGGCATGAGCATCGTGGGGCGTGTTTCTTTTGTCGTGTTCTCTGTGGTCATTGGCATCGGGCAAGGATTTCAGCCTTTCTGCGGATTCAATTTTGGAGCCAAACTTTACAAACGTGTGCGTCAGGGATATTTCTATGCCATCAAACTCAGTTTGATATTCTTATCCGTATGCTGCGTGGCAGGATTCTACTTCGCTGAAGAAATCATCGACTTAATGCGCCACGACCCCGCTGTGGTGGAAGTGGGTGCCACAGCACTACGCTGGCAAATCACAACATGGCCGCTCATTGCTTTCATCATCATGAGCAATATGGCACTGCAAACTTGCGGATGGGCAATCTCTGCCAACATTGTAGCCGCATTGCGCAATGGCCTTTGTTTCATCCCACTTATCATCGTCCTCCCTATGTTCATGGGCATACTTGGCGTGGAAACATGCCAAACTATAGCCGATGTGATTTCTGCCATCATCACTATCCCCCTCATGCTCCGCTACTTCCGCGACCTCAACAAATTAGAAAGATAACAAAAATCAAAATCTAACCTCTAACTTCTAACCTC
>JAUNNJ010000055.1 GCA_030531495.1 Bacteroidales bacterium | reverse complement strand
GAACCGGGTAAGGGATACTATGTCTCTACTTTTATCTTAAATGAAAGAGCCGTGCATTCTAAAAGCAAACAGTCCTTTTTTTACAACGAATCTTCGCAATTAGCCATACTTTTCGGCAGCTGTATCTTCCGATTTACATGGTCACAAGTTGGGGCTACACACCCTATTCAATAAAAATCAACAGCCAAACGCTATCGGTTCGGCTGCTGAAATATTGTAGGATAATGATTTTTTCGCTTATGCTTCTGCAGCAACGAGTTGTTCCATCTTTTCCATTGCCATGCTGATGCCTTCTTCGTTCTTGCCGCCGGCTTGAGCGAATCCAGGCTGGCCGCCGCCACCACCTTGGATGGCCTTTGCAGCCTCGCGAATCATCTTGCCGGCGTGGAAGCCCTTCTTCACCAAGTCGTCGCTGATGTAGATGGTGAGCATTGGCTTGCCTTGGAGGCGTGTGGCAGCGAGGAGGATGGTGTTTTCAGGAGCATCCGATTTCACCATGTGTACAGCGCTCTTCACAACCTCTGGGTCCATGTAACCATAAATCTTGAGAACACGGATGCCAGAAATGTCTGAAGCATTCTTGTAGGAATCATTGCGTACAAGCTTTGCAGATTCCATTACATAAGCATCCACTTGCTTCTGCAATGAGTTGTTCTCGTTGAGCGACTTAGCCACAGCCGAAACCACATCAGGAGCATTGTTGAGCAATTGACGCAGGCTGAGCATCACATCTTCCAAATCCCATGTGTAGCATTCAGCAGCATAGCCTGTGAAGGCCTCGATGCGGCGGATGCCGGCTGCGATACTGCTTTCGCTGAGAATCTTCACGAAACCGATGTTACCGGTGTTGGGCACGTGTGTACCACCACAGAGTTCCACAGAATCGCCGTATTTAACCACACGCACTTTGTCGCCATACTTTTCGCCAAAAAGTGCCATTGCGCCCAAAGCCTTGGCTTCGGCGATTGGCATATTGCGATGCTCTTCAAGAGGAGTGGCGCGGCGAATCATTTGGTTGGCCACCTTCTCCACCTTACGGATTTCTTCAAGTGTGAGTTTCTTGAAGTGTGAGAAGTCGAAGCGGAGCATTGAAGCATCCACCATCGAGCCCTTTTGCTCAACATGGGTGCCGAGCACCTGACGGAGAGCAGCGTGGAGCAAGTGAGTGGCGGTGTGGTTGCATGATATAGCCATTCGTGCTTCCTTGTTGATAACAGCCTTGAAAGTGGCGTTGACATCAGCAGGAAGTTTTTTCACGATGTGCACAGGCAGATTGTTTTCGCGCTTGGTAGCGGTCACTTCTACCACATCGTCGCCAGCAGTGAGCGTACCCTTGTCGCCTACCTGACCACCCATTTCTGCATAGAAAGGAGTGCGAGAGAGCACCAATTGGTAGTATGATGAGTTTTTTTGAGTCACTTTTCGGTAACGCAAAATTTCGGTATCGCATTCCATCAAATCGTAGCCCACAAATTCGGTATTGCCTTCGCGGAGGTTGACCCAGTCGGTGGTTTCGGTTTGAGCGGCATTGCGTGCGCGAGCCTTCTGCTTAGCCATTTCGGCGTTGAATTCCTCTTCGCTCACGGTCATGCCGTTTTCCTTAAGGATGAGTTCAGTGAGATCGAGTGGGAATCCGTAGGTGTCGTAGAGGGTGAATGCTTGCACACCTTGAATCTGATTCTTGCCAGCCTTCTTGGTTTCTTCGATGATGCCTTCAATCATCTTGATACCAGTGGCAAGGGTGCGGAGGAACGAATCTTCCTCTTCCTTAATCACGTGCTTGATAAGGTCGGCCTGTGCAGGAAGTTCAGGATAAGCGGCGCCCATCGATTCGATGAGAGTGTCGACGAGGCGATACATAAACGCCTCTTTGAGGTTGAGGAATGTGAAACCGTAACGAACGGCACGGCGCAAGATGCGACGAATCACATAGCCAGCCTTGGCGTTGCTTGGAAGTTGGCCATCGGCGATAGAGAATGCAATGGCGCGAACGTGGTCGGCGATTACGCGCATAGCCACATCCTTGTCGGCAGAATCGCCGTATTTCACACCAGCGAGGTTGCCAATGGTCTTAATCATTGGTTGGAACACGTCGGTGTCGTAGTTACTCTTAGTGCCTTGCATCACCATACACAAGCGTTCGAAGCCCATACCTGTATCAATCACCTTTGCTGGAAGTGGGTGGAGCGACCCATCGGCGTGGCGATCGTATTGCATGAACACGAGGTTCCAGATTTCAATCACCAATGGGTTGTCCTTGTTCACGAGTTCGGCGCCAGGAACTTTAGCCTTTTCTGCTTCGTCGCGCAAGTCGATGTGGATTTCGCTTGAAGGACCGCATGGACCTGTGTCGCCCATTTCCCAGAAGTTGTCGTGCTTGTTACCGTTGATGATATGGTCTTTAGGAAGGTGTGCTTCCCAAAAAGATGCAGCTTCGTTGTCGCGTTCCAATCCCTCTGGAGCATAGCCTTCAAACACGGTAGCATAGAGGTTTTTGGGGTCGATTTTCAACACATCCACCAAAAATTCCCACGCCCAGTCGATGGCTTCATGCTTGAAATAGTCGCCAAACGACCAGTTGCCAAGCATTTCAAACATGGTGTGGTGGTAGGTGTCGTGGCCCACTTCTTCCAAGTCGTTGTGCTTACCGCTCACACGGAGGCACTTCTGACTATCAGTTGCGCGACGCCACTGAGGGTCTTTATGGCCCAAAATAATATCCTTGAACTGGTTCATGCCGGCATTGGTAAACATCAATGTCGGGTCGTCCTTGACAACCATTGGAGCAGAAGGCACGATTTGGTGGCCTTTGCTCTTGAAAAAGGTTTTGAACGATTCTCTAATTTCTTTTGCTGTCAACATTCTTGTATATTGTAATAATTATTTTTTCTGAGGAATAATTGGGTAATAAAAAGTAATTTCATAACTTTACACCCAAATTAATATGCAAAGTTACTGCGAAATTGCAATTTATGCAAGTGCGCGGTAGCAAAACTAAACGAGTTTTGGCATGGAAGAATTGAACAAACGATTTTACCGCATCGGCGACGTGGCCGACATACTTGGCATCCCGGCATCCACACTGCGATTCTGGGAGAAGGAATTCACCATCATCAAGCCCACCCGCAATGCAAAAAACACCCGTCTCTACACCCCAAAGGATATCGAAACCATTAAGATGATTCACTTTCTGGTGAAAGAGAAAGGACTAAAGCTCGATGCCGCTCAAGCCATGATTCGTCGCAACCGCGATGGCGTTTCGAAGCGATTCGAGGTGATTGAGCGCCTCAAAGGCGTGAAGGCCCAACTCCAAATGCTCGGCAAGGCCCTCAACGAAATCAAAGACTAATATCACTCCCCTATTATATAAAGTGCAATTCAGCCCTGAAGTTCGGTGCAGAACTCAGGGCTGAATTGTTTGTTTTTTTTCTTTATTGGTCGTTAGAATGGGAGGTCATCGCCGTTGCCTTCACCACCTTGAGCCATGAAATCAGGTGCTGGAGCCACTGGCTGAGCAGGGGCTGCCGCTGGCTGTACAGGAGCTGCCACAGGAGCGCTACCCACCTCAGGAGCACCGGCATAAGTGCCTGGAGTAGGAACATCAGCAGGTTCAGCCTTCCAACCACGAATGCTGGTGTACCAACGTCCGTTATACTCGCGGCTTTCGATATCGAAGCTCAACTTCACCATTTGACCTTCTTGAAGGTCGTATTGGTTAGCGCGATCGCCAAAGAAATCAAAATGCACTTTCTTTGGGAAATTTTCTTGAGTTTCGAGCACATATTCTTGCTTCGACCAGTTGTTACCACTCTTAGAAACGCCTGATTGCAGTGGCAATTTCAATATAATTTTACCAGTTACTTCCATTAAAATCTTGTTTTTTGTGTGATTCAGAAATATATTTATTAATGGCAAAGTTACACATATAAATTCATTCCACCATCATCGCACCACGATTTTCTTTCAAAAAAATATCAACACAAGAAGAGGCAACCTTGAAATCACTTCAAAGTTGCCCTCCACCGATATCAGCTATTCAAATTATTCCATTTCTTTGATGGCGTTGAGGAAATAGGCTTCGCTTTTTATCATATTGCGAGCCTGGAGAACCATCGTTTTTGTTTCGGTAAGGATGTTAAGAAACAGAGCGCTTGCACGCGAGCTTGATGACACATCGTTTCGTACGCGCTTGATATGATTCTTGATGATTTCGGCAATAGTTTCGAACAAATCGTCGCGCTTTTCCATCACTTCATCCAACTTGCTGTAATCCTTCAGCGCAAGCATTGTGGAGATTTGGCCGAAAATGTCGTCGACCTTGTCGTTAATCAGTTTCAAGTCGTTGATTTGCTCACTCGAAAGCCCTCTATGATTGTTGTTGATGTGGTTGAATGCTGGTCGGGTGCTATGCAACAGCGCTTTTGACACTTCACAAACATAATCCACAATCTGCACATAGTAGTGAGCCGTTTCGATGTGCTGTTCTTGTAGTTTTTTCACAGTAGCGCAAATATCATATTTTCGCAGGTTGGCATCTTTATACATCTTTTCGCTCAATGCCACCATTTCTTTCAATCCTTTACGGTTTTCGGTAAAGAGCGAAGCCAGCATGTGATTGTAGATGCGTGAAGTCTGGTCCATTGTCATCACCACCATCTGGGTGCAATTGTAGAGCACATCTTCTGGAGAATCATCGTTGGAAATCAGAGGCTCTTCGCTAACATCTTCCTCATCCTTGCTACCAAGCACAAAGCGCTTGAGCAATATGTATGCTGCGATAAGAACAATGCCTGCAAGGGCATAACCGCCGCCAATCATCAGGAGCGTGACGATGAGGAACGACATCACAAATGCGATGAATGCAGTCACGAACCAACCCATAATCACCACCATCACACCCGAAATGCGATACACAGCGCTATCTCTCCCCCACACTCTATCGGCAAGCGATGAACCCATCGACACCATAAACACTACATAGGTGGTGGAGAGCGGCAACTTGAGCGAAGTGCCGATACAAATGAGGATGGAAGCCGAAGCCAAATTCACCACCGCACGAATAAGGTCGTAGGTGCTATTGCCTTTCTCCTCTTCGCTAAGAGGGAGGAATCGTTCGTTAACAAATTCAATCCAACTTGCAGGAAGCACTTTCTGATACCATTCGTTCAGCTTCACAGAATAACGAACAAGCGCTCTTGAGAACGGAGTGGAATTGAACCGTTCGTTCTCTTCCTGTTGCGATGCCAAGGTGAGTTCGGTTTGCGAAACCTTTTTTGCATCCTTTGAGAAGAAGAGGGTCACTGCCATCACCACGCCGGCAATTGCCAAGTATCCGATGTTCACCATCTTAGGGTTGTTAAGTTCGCCCATCAGCATTGATGTGCCGCCATCCTGAGCCAAAGAATAGGCATCAAGTCCAGCCAGTGGCACACCCACGAAGTTAACCAAGTCGTTGCCAGCGAATGCAAGCGCCAAGGCGAAAGTACCACTGAGGATGGTGATTTTAAGGATGTTAACACTTGCCTTTTGTAATAGAAATAGCAATAATGAAGCTGTCATCCACACACCTAAAAGCACCACAAGAAGATGTCCACCAACAAATCCGGAAATCTCTTCGGTTATCAATCCCGAATTCTTCAGCCCTTTAAACATGGCAAAGTAGATGATACCCACAATGGCAATGCCGCACCACACGGCACCCCATCGACAAAACTGCTTTGCATAGCGGAAGGTGAACAAGATGCGTGAGAAATACATCACCACCGAACCCACTACAAACGACAGTACCACCGACACCAGAATGGCTGAAATCATACCCAGTGCCTTACCTCCGTTCACAAACTGGTCGATGCCAGCATCAAGGCTATCGTTGTAGATTTTAAACACGGTCACAGCCATTGCAGCACCAAGCAGTTCGAATATCATCGACACTGTGGTGGAAGTGGGCAAGCCGAGTTTGTTGAAACCATCGAGCAAAAGCACATCGGTGAGCATTACGCCCACATAGAGAAACATAATTTCGGTAAAACTGAACATTTCGGGATGAAACACGCCATTGCGCGCCACCTCCATCATTCCGTGAGAAGTGAGCACACCCACTAAAATTCCCACTGCAGCCACGCTGATAATGGTCTTATAGGATGCGATTTTTGAACCGATCGATGAATTCAAGAAGTTGATGGCATCGTTCGAAACGCCCACTACCAAATCGGCTATTGCCAAGATAGCCAAAATCACTACAATGACTGTGAAAACAGGACTCATAACTTATTCAATTTTGATTAATAAATGCTTTAGAAAAGAGCGTAGCATTGGCCTATAGGAGCATTTTCGCGCCCCTAAGAAATGTTTGCTCAAAAAAAATTACAGTTGATTATTTCGCTAACAAGAATTCAAATTCCAGGCCTCCACCGTTACGGTTTCGCACAGAGATTTCACCCTGGTGGAAAGTGACCGCATTCTTCACGATGGCCAGCCCCAACCCAGTGCCGCCCAGTGCTCGGCTGCGCCCAGTGTCAACACGGTAGAACCGTTCAAACAAGCGTGGCAGGTGCTCTTCTTCCACCCCTACCCCATTGTCGCTGAATGTGAACACATAATAGCCGGGAGTGGAATCCTTAAGTTTTATCATCACATCGCGCCCGCCGCTGTAGTTGAAGGAGTTGACCATCAAGTTGCGGAAGATGGATTCCAGCAATGCAGCGTTGCCCTTCACTGACACATTTTCTGGCACATCCACATGAATGCGCAGACGCTTTTCGGGAGGGAACACTTCCATCTCACCCACCACCTTTTGTATGATTTCAGTCACATCCACCTCTGCGCTCTCAATCTTTTCGGGAGCGTCGGAAATGCGGGTGATTACCGAGAGGTCGGCAAGCAATGCCGACAGACGCTTCACATTGTCGTACGAAGTGTCGAGTAATTGTTTTTTTGTTTCAGCAGGCAGTGTTTCGCCATTGTTTTCAAGTGTTTCCAGGCAAGCTTGAATCACGTGAACAGGTGTTTTGATTTCGTGGCTGATGTTGTTGGTAAGCTGATGCTTGATTCTATTCTTCTCACTCTGTTCAAACATCGCGTCGCGCAGATTCTTATCGCGCTGCTCCGATGCCAATTTCAGATTCTTATACAAGTTTACCACATGTGCTGAGATTTCGCCGAGGTCGTCGTTAGGGAATCTCTTAGTGTCGTAGTCGTCGATATCGTCGTATTCAGCCGCCTCAACAAACCTGCGCAAATTCTTCACGCTGCGACTCACACGATAGGCTGCAAACCAAGCGAGCACAGTCATCAGCAGTGCAATGATAATAATCAGGTAGCTATTAAATGGGTCGGCCTTGAGCGTGTCGGCCAGCGTGTGATTGTAAGGCAAAGCCGTGCGCACCACAATGCCATCGCCACGCGTGGCAGAATAGAAATACTGTCGGGCGTTGGTCGACGAAACACGGCGCTTGGTATAGCCATGCCCGTTGGCAATAGCCTCTTTCACTTCGGTGCGGTCGCTGTGGTTGGCTTTCACATTCTTCGAATTAGTGTCGTAGACCACTTCACCTGAAAAATTGATAACCGACACACGCAGAGAGTCGTCGGCACCTATTTCCTTCAGTAGTTGCGGGGTGATTTGCTTGCCTTTGCTCAAGCAGTCGAGAATGCGCACATTCTGCATCTGCAGACGGCTATCAAGCACCTCGGTCTTGAAATCCACCTCACGAGAATACTGCAGTGCAAAAAACACCAACGCCAACGACCATGTAAAAAACATGATCAGCAGAAATATGCGGGTGTGCACACTAATCTTTGGTTTTGAAACCATAACCAAATCCTTGTTTTGTGTAAATTCTGTCGCCATATCTACCGATTTTTTTGCGCAGACGGCCTACATTCACATCCACAGTGCGGTCGATGACATACACATCGGCACTCCACACCCGATTGAGAATTTCTGCGCGTGAAAAAGTGTTGTCGGGATTCTGCAAAAAGAACGAGAGGAGGTCGAATTCGGTGGCAGTGAGCGATACCGGCTCGCCATCCACTTTGCATTCTTTTGAGGCGAGATTGAGGGTGAGCGATTCAAACACCAACAGTCCGCCGGATGAATAGCGTCCACTGCGACGCAGCACGCTCTTCACACGCGCCACCAGTTCACGCATCGAAAAAGGTTTGCGAATGTAGTCGTCGGCACCGCTGTCAAATCCTTCGAGCAGGTCGTCTTCGGTATCTTTCGCCGTACAGAAAATGATAGGCACCGATTTCAATTCCTGCCTGCCTCGTATGACTTTGGCAAGTTCAAACCCCGACATCTGCTCCATCATCACATCGAGCAAAAACAAGTCGTAGCGCTCGAGTTTCATCTTCAGTGCTTCTTCTGCCGAGCAAGTGGTGTCGATACTGAAGCCCTCCATTTCGAGATTCAGTTTCAGCACGTAGCAAATGGCTTGCTCGTCGTCAACAACTAATATTTTTGGAACATCTGCCATAGTTCTTTTGCTTTACGGTGCAAAAGTATTTCAAATCGCCGACACAGTAATAACAAAGATGTAACATTTTGGTGTCAGCACTATCAGAGAAGGAATTGTTACAACTTTGTTACAACACTTTTTCTAATATTGGGCATAGATAAATGGCGACACATCGGATGAGGCAAACTGGAGCACAAGTTGAACTACGATAATGAAGATGGACAACTTAAACAGCCAGTGGCTTTCCACAAACCACTCCTTCAGTCCATCATAAATGCGGACAGGCACAAAATGGGCAACCAACAGAAGCACCAGCATGATGCACCACACATATCTCACGCTCACAAATGGAGGCAAATAGGCCAAGTCGAAATTGGTGAAGATGCCACTCAAAATAGTGGTGGCTTCAGAGAACGATTCTGCTCGGAAGAAAACGAATGCCAGCATCACAGTAAGGAATGTGACTAATCCGGAAATCACTTTCACAGGCCAATTATCGGGAATTTTCTTCAGCCATGGCATACACATTTTATGCACCACAAGGGCTATGCCATGGATTGCACCCCAAATCACATAAGTCACACCCGCTCCATGCCAAAAACCGCCAATGAGCATGGTAAGGAACAGGTTGATGTATTGGCGGACTTTACCTTTGCGGTTGCCGCCGAGCGGGATGTACACATAGTCGCGAAGCCAGAACGAGAGCGAAATGTGCCAACGACGCCAAAATTCGGTGATATTGAGTGAACGGAACGGATGGTCGAAGTTCACACCGAGGTCGAATCCCATGATGGAGCCCAAACCTATCGCCATATCGCTGTAGCCCGAGAAGTCGGCGTAGAGTTGAACAGTAAACCCGAGAGCAGCCATCAGCAATTCAAATCCACTATAGCCCTGCAAAGTTTCGGGGCTACCGAAAATGATAGCGGAATACTGCGCCAAATAGTCGGCAACAATAGCCTTCTTCACCACGCCCCTCAAAACAAGCCAGAAACCACCATAGATTTCCGCTTTCGTCACTGCGCTATCGCGCTCAAGTTGTGGCATAAAGTCTCTGGCACGCACCACAGGGCCAGCCACAAGGCATGGGAAGAATGATAGGTAGAACAAATAGTCGAGATAATGCTCCACTGGTGGCATCTTCTCCTTATACACATCCACCACATAACTGATGGTGCGGAATGTGTAGAACGAAATGCCTATCGGAGCTATGATGGAGAGCGGTTGGAAGTTGCCGCCAAGCATTTCATGCCACGACTGCAGGAAAAAGTTAGTATACTTAAATGCCACCAGAATGCCCACCGAGCAAAGGAGCGATACGACAAGCATCCACTTTCGTGCCGACTTCCCCTCCAATTTGGAGATACGGAGCGCCAATTGCCAGTCGATAATCGATGTGGCTACCATCAGCAAGAAAATCCAGCCACACGACTTGAAAGCGAAAAACAAACTGAAAGCCACCACAAAGAGCATCATCTGCATCTTGCGATGACGAATGCAGGCAAAAATGGGCAAAAACACCAAAAACATCATCCAGAATGTGCCGCTGGAGAACACCAATGGCACCGAAGGATTGGGCATAAAGAATGATGCAATATTATGAATTGCAAATGATAAGTTGTCGGTCAATAGCATCTGTTCCATCATTAGTTTTCAGTGTTTGTGGGTGCTACTTCGGGTTGGGCTGCTGGAGCTGCTGGTTGAGGCGCTGCAGCAGGTGCTGCCGCTTTCTTTTGTGCGGGAGCCGCAGGGGTTTTGGCTGCTTTTGGAGCTGGTTTGTCGCCATCATCCGACATGCCGAAACACTCTGTGTGGCAACGCGCCTTTTCCTTCTTTGGCACATTGAGCACGATGGGATGATTGCTCTGATTCATAATCCAGCGGCAGATGCGGTCGGCCCATTTTGCCGCCGAAGCAGCAGTAGGGTGTGCGCCATCGCTTGAACGATCGTAGTGCTGGTCGGGGGTGTAACTCAAATAGAAATTACCCTCTGGAATGATGCTCTGAAGCATCTTGTTGATGCCCGTGTCTTCCTTCCAGTTAGGCGGTCCAATCCACACATAAGGTATTTTGCCAAATTCGGAAAGAATTTCTTTCACAAATTTTGAGCGACGGGTTATAATATCTTTGATAAAGAGTTCGTTACCACCCAAGCTGATAATGACAAAGTCGGGATGATAAGTCTTGATTTTTTCGGCAGCGCGCTTACTGTTGGCCCACACTTCTGTGGTAGATCCATACCAAATCACAGTGTTCATCTGGTGACCATTTTCCTCGGCATAAGCAGCAAAGCGCGGACTCAATCGCTCAAGCATTGAATCGCCAATGAAAAGGATGTTTTTTTTCGTTGTGTCTAATGGTGCTGCCTCTGTTACCCCCGATGTGCTTTTGCTTCTCAGCAAACCGGGAATAGTGTCGGATGAGGTCAAATCAGCAAACGAATGCGAGAACAAATCGCTGGCAAAGCTGGAGGTTTTCAAGCCACACTCTTCTTCAAAATCCTCGCTGAAAAACGACATGCCAGCAAAAATTGAGAATGCCACCACAAGAAGTGCAAATAAACCGAAATATGTACGCCTCATCAATTAAAATTATATGAATAAAAAGATAAGAAAGTGTGGTTAAGACAATTCACGTCGCTTAACCACACTCTTATGACAATTTGAGGTCATGCCTCAACTGTAAATTACTTCAAAAGTTTCACACCGATACCTGGGCGGTCGGCAGGAACGGTAACTTGACCGTTCACAATCTTGATACCATCGAAGCGGTCGTTGGCAATAAGCCAGTTACCGTCAAGGTCAGCCCAGTCGCAGAGTGGTGAAAGTTGAGCAGCAGCAGTCACTGCACAAGAAGTTTCGGTCATACAGCCCACCATGATCTTCATATCGAGGGCACGAGCCAAAGTTACCATCTTGTAAGCTTCGTTCAAACCAGTGCTCTTCATCAACTTGATGTTGATACCAGAATAAACACCATGGAAGCGACGGATATCTGGGAGGCGTTGGAACGCTTCATCGGCCACGATAGGAAGTGGAGAGCGTTCGGTGAGCCATGCGGTGTCGTCGAGAGGCTTTTCCTTTTCAAGTGGTTGCTCCACGAACAAGCAGTTCTTGTCGGCGAGCCATTCAGCCATTTCAAGTGCTTCTTCCTTAGTCTTCCAGCCTTGGTTAGCATCCACATAGAGTTTGATGTCGGGACGGATGCTGCGAACCAATTCGTAGAGGTGCTTATCGTTTTCAATACCACCGAGACCCATCTTCACCTTGATGAGTTTGAAATCGTAGGTTTCTTTCATTTTTTCGCGCACCTTTTCGTCGGTATCGATGCCAATGGTGCAAGTGGTGAGAGGAGCCTTTTCTGGATTCAAACCCCAAATCTTGTACCAAGGTTGGCCCATGAGTTTACCGAGAAGGTCGTGAAGAGCGATATCCACACCAGCCTTAGCGGCACGGTTGTTTGGAGCCACGCTTTCCACATAAGCCAAGATGTCTTCCTTGCGGAATGGGTCGGTGAATTGCTCAAGATTAAGGCTACCGAGGAATTTGCAAACGCTTTCCACGCTTTCGCCAAGATATGGAGGCATAGAGCATTCGCCATAACCTACCACGCCGTCGTATTCAAGTTCCACCTGCACATCAGGAGTGGTGGTACGGCTATATTTTGCCAAATTGAATGCGTGCTTCAACTTCAATTCATAAGGGAAGAATTTGAGTTTGAGGCGTCCGCTACGCTTCACTGTAGCTGGAGCTTTTTTGCGAGCAGCAGAAAGGGAAATTGGAGATGCTGCAGCAGCAATACCAAGACCTGCGCCCAAAATGAATTTTCTACGGTCGATTGACATATCAAAAAATTTTTATCGATTTATGTTTCTGTTTGTTTTTGATTAGAAGTACCAAGGGTGATTGCGCACATAGGTGATGTAAGGAGTGCCTTCCTGACCTGCAATGCGGCTTGCCGAAAGTGCAGAGTAGAGATAAGAGGGGTCCTTAGGATCGAGGCTGTTGATTTTCACCTGACCAGAGCAGTGGATAAATTTGCCGTCGCGCATATAGATGCCCACATGGGTCACACGACCCGACTTGGTACCAAAGAAAAGCAAGTCGCCAAATTGGCATTTCTGCCATTCATCACCTTTGATTTTGAGGCCATAGAGTGCTTGTTGAGAAGCATCACGAGCCAAAATCACACCACTGCTGAAGTAGCTCACCTTCACGAGACCAGAGCAGTCGGTCACTTTGGTTGATGTTCCACCCCAAAGATAGCCTGACCCCATCATGCGATGTGCAGTTTTGAGCACGAGTTCGAGGTTGAGGTCTTGCTTAGCCCATTCCGAGAATTCGGCTACTTCGCTCTTAGGCATCCACCCGAGGCGTCCGTCGGGAGTGGCAAGTTGAATCCATTCACCATTTTCAGCCTTATATTCAAGAATGTTACCCATCACGATGTCGGTCACAGTTTCATCACCTGCAGGCTCGGTCACCAAGCGAGAGCCGTATGTGGTAACGATATAGCGCTTTGCTGCACGCCAAGCCTTCATTTGAGCCTCGGTCTTGCAGATGAGCGATGATGATGGCACGTATGAGATATAGTTGTCCGGAGTCTGCACGCGATACCAGTCGGAAGAGCATTCAATCACTCTCACAGGCTGTCCCATGATGCCTTGAGTGGCCATTTCTCCAGCATGCTTGCCTTCACAACGCATGCTTGCCACTGACAGTTTCACGAGTGCCCACTTTTTGTCGGCAGGCACATCATTATGAAGCACTGTCACTTTATTTGCGACATTGGTGAAGCCCTTGTCGGCCAACTCTTTGCTGATGGCATCCTTCTGTTCTTGCAATCCCACAGTACCGGTCACGGTCACTGCACTACCAGCAGTAGTGGCCTTCACGTCCCAAATAGCGGTGCGCTTATCGGGAGCAATACGACTTTTGAGATTGCTCAATACATCAGTAGCATTGGCCGCCACCATCGACACACTTGAGGCCGACAAAAGTGCAACCCACAATAACTTGAAAATCTTTTTCATATAATTGATTGTATATTTATTTTTTTATTGAGAAAACCAGTGCCTGTCGCTTATTTGACTGGCTCCATGCTGTTGAGTTTAAAATTAGAATTCCACTTGTCGTAGTAGAGGTTTCCGCCTGTCCATTCCACTTCACCCATTTGGAAGTCGACGGTTTCGCTGCGGATATACTTCTTTTCAGGACTCAACTTGTCGCCCACTGCTTCGTTTGAAGCCATACGGTAGACATCAATACCTGTGGTGTAGTAGTCACGCATTTGTTCGTTGTGCTCTGTTGAGCGACCGAAAGAGGCATCCACTGGCACCCATCCCACACCTTCGAAATAGGTTTCGCCCCAGTCATGGAAATTGATAGCGCCAGGATGAAGCATATAGCCACTTTCCCATCGAGCAGGAATGCCAACGGCGCGGCAAAGTGTGATATAGAGCAAGCCCACTTGGCCACAGTCGCCGTGCTTGTTTTCGAGCACATATTCAGGAATGTTCTTGATGGTGCTGTATTCACGAGCGCCAGCCCAAGGGAAGCGTGAAGTAATCCAGTGGTAGATGTGATTTGCGGCAATCACAGGATTCTGTTCCTGACCGCCAACGATGTATTCAGCCAAATTGCGAATTGAATCGGTGATAACGATATGAGGATATTCATTGCTGGTATACTTTACGTATTCAGGAGTCATCTTGTAAGGCTCTACCATAGCCAGCAAATCTTGTTGTGCAATATGGCGTTCGCCCACATCATAGCTGAAAGTGTACTCAAAGTGAGTTGGTTTGCCTTTTTCAGCCACCGCTTCCATATACACGGTGTGGTGCTTGCTGCCTTCGCTCATCACCACTGGGCGGTTGTGACTCTCGAGCTTGATATTCTTTTGGCGCAAATTTTCGTAAGGGATTGGCATCCACACGCGCAAAGTTTCGCCAGCGGGAATCACATCAGCATTCACATCGAGTGTGAACGTGGCATTCACGTGGTGCCAGTCGCGCACGCCATTGGCGTCGGGCACGGTGTTCATGGCACGCAGCACGTGCTTTCTTAAGTCTTCGCTTTCTTCTGCGTTATCGTTGTTGTTCTTCTCTGCGAATTCTTCGCCAAGGAGCCACAAGTTGCGCACTGCTTTGCGGAACCATACTTCTTTGCCATCAATGTTCATCACTTCAATAGCTTTCACCTTCTTCCAGTTTGCAATTTGCTCATCTGTAGCTTCAGGCATTTTTTCACGAATTGCCTTCACACCATCTTCTGGAGACAGTGTAAAGTCCATACGAATGCGGTCCATAATCTGGTTCAGTGAATCAATGGTCACAGCATTAGCCTTACGCACTTTGGAAGGCAATTGCTTCATCAATTTAGATGCTTGAGCAAATTCTCCAGCATCCATCAGTTGGTCTACGTTAGCACGCCAATTAGCGACATCTGTTGCTGCTTGGGCTGTAATTGCCCCCATCATCAGAGCAGCGCCTAATAATAAGTTTTTTAGGTTCATATAGCTGTATTTTTTCCAATAAGCAAATTTAGTGATTTTTTTTGTAAAATGGAAGAATATCCCCCTATTTTTCTGGCACCCACATTAAAATCAATCCTACAAAGACATAAGTAGAATAGCCGTCTAACGATAGTCAGCTAATTCAACAAAGGGAGAAGAGAGCGAAACGAACGCATCCCAAATGCAAAAAAAAGACAAATCACCCAAACTTTGACAATCCCCTCGTTATCCCAACATAAATCATCTCAGTCATTCACAAAAAGTTAATGAACACATTCAAGGGTCATGACGTAACAGAACCTTCATCAACATGAAAAAACAGAACGTTCGCATTCCCTGTCACACTGGACATCACATTTTTTTAGTAATGAAATAGTTTCTATGTGTGATCTGGCATACATACACAGCTACTATATCAATGACCATTTTAAAGGTATCTTTTGATTAACCATTTCAACATAGATGGGGCTTTATCTATAATGTCTTCTCTATAATTAATGCGCGCCTGTTCCTCAATCATTTTTCTTTCTCTTTCAAGTTGCAGATGGGCATTTCGTGCCTCATTGATTATCCGATCAGCTTCTTCTTGGGCTTTATTAATTCGATAATTAACCTTTTCGTTGATTAACTCCTCTTCCCTCATCTTGGCTTCCCTTCGTTCTTTTGCTTTGATTGTGCAATTCCAAATTTCAGCATCATACAAATAATGACAGCCACATTTCCCACATTTAAGGACAGCTTTTCTTCCCATCACCTTCTGGTTATTTTTTGAGATTGTCCTACAATTAGGACATTCAATATCATATTTGAAATCAATGACATTTCTTTGTTGATAGAAGGTAAACAAATCATATATACTATCTTCTACAATGTTGTTCAGTCCTTCTATTGCTGCGTTAGTTTTTGCTTCAGGATATGAATCTGAAGCTATTAATTCGTACAATATTGAGAATGCAGCAAGTTTCCTTTTGAAATTCCCATTATCATCTTGAAGGTTTTTGTAAAATATGCTATCATAATGCATGTAATTATGTAACATGTCAATTTTAAACCTGTTAATTAATTCCGTTAGGAGATTTAAATTCTTCCAAAAAGCTGAATGCTGTTTTTCAAGTGCAACGAAACACTCTTTAAGAATACTTCTTTCAGACCCTGCCCTTTCCCAGTAATTAATCACATCATCTAATAAAACATCCGATTCTGCTAAACCAGTTTTCTCAGATTCCACATGGCCATAGACAACACACATGATATGATGTGCCACCCTATAATTGTTGAAATCAAGATAACCTAAAATGTGCGTGTGAGACTTGTATCCTCTTAATATTATTTCACCTAAGCCCATATATATAGTGGCGAGGTCTGTTAAGGTTTCGTTTTCGTCTGTATCAGTATCATGCAACCCATTGACATCAATCACTTTGTGACAAATTTCATGAGCAAGAACTGCGAGACATCGTTCAGGATATCCAATATATTCATCTGACACTTTTATATGAACAGCTCTTTCGTAAATATTGGATGACGATGTGATATAGCCACCAACACCTTGTTCCGTCTTTGCGAACAAAATATCTGTTTCATAACCTTTTAACCCACAAAACTCAAGCATAAATTTCGCTTCCTTTTGTAAATCTTCATTAGTAATATTTCCTGAATTCGGAAAACTTTGAGCTGTATATACATCGAAATCTTTACGAGGAATCGCATTTTCAATTTTTTTCATTCGATTTAGAATACTCAAGGGAGATAAATCAATAGATTGCATTGCCATGTTATGTGCTTATTTTATTATTGGGGTTAACCATAGATGTCATTTGAATTACAATGATATACTTCATTGTAGGACAAAAGTACAAAAAAAAATCAAACAAGCAGAGAATTACAAGAAACAAGCCTTGCAACTATAAAAGAGGTTGCATCTTCAAAAAAACTCTATTACAATTGACCTGTTCGTAACTTTTTGTTTAATTCCATTTTATATCACCAAGTTGCTTGCCAAGAGTAAATGACTGGTTCCTTTACAAAATATGAGAATCCTTAATTCCGCAACACTATAGTTTAACATTATTTATAAGTGCCTGAGCAAC
>JAUNNJ010000054.1 GCA_030531495.1 Bacteroidales bacterium | reverse complement strand
AGGCAAGCGAAGAAGGCGAAATGGCAGGCTTCATGAGCGAAGAATTGGCCGACGATCGCGTGGTGCAAGAGAAAGACAAGCGCCGCATCACTCGCCGGTCGCTGTTTGAGGGCTTTTTGGTGGGCGTGGTTACCACGCTGGTGGTCACGCTGTTTGCTTACCGAATGTTTTTGATGAAAGGCTTCAAGAATGGCGATAAGGCCAAAACGGAGCAGGTGGCAGAAAGCAGCGCGGTCGACTCGGTGAAGAGCGAAACAGGTGCGAAGGAAGACCTTGCCCTGAACGAGAGTAATGCCGCCGCCGAAGAGCAGAAGGCCGCTGAAGAGCAACAGAAGCAACTGGAAGAGGAACAGAAAAAGGCTGAAGAAGAGCGCCTTAAGGCAGAGGAAGAAAAGAAGAAAGCCGAGGCTGCAAAGGCAAGCGCTGTGGGTGGCGGCTCGTCTGACACGATAAAGGGCGGCACCAACCTGTATAAGATGAGCCGAAAGCACTATGGTTCGGACAAATACTGGGTGTATATCTACGAGGAAAACAAGGCGAAATATCCTAATCCTAACGCCATTCCTGTGGGTGCAGTGCTCCGCATACCAGAATTGAGCAAATATGGCGTAACGCCAGGCGACGCTGCCGGCATTGCTGCCGCCAAGAAGAAGCAAGCCGAAATTTTCAATCAGCTCGCTCAAAAGAAATAACCCCAGAAAGTGCATTAGGGCCAAATGGCAATACTTGGACTTTCATAGTCAACGGGTCAACAGGTTCCGAATGTATTATGGCGTTCAGGGATTGACAGAAACAAGAAACTCGCAAGGCGTTTTCACGTGCCCTGCGAGTTTTTTATTAGTTGCGCTAATGCGAGCGATAATTACTTCTTGATGCTGGTTTTTTCGTAGACATTTGCGTCGATAACCGCCATGGTGGTGAGGTTGACGATGTCGCGAACAGAAGTGTCGATGCTGGTGAAGTGGATAGGCTTGTTCAAACCGATTTGGATAGGACCAACGATTTCGGCAGCGCCCATTTCGAGGAGCATCTGGAACACGGTGTTGGCAGCGCTCAGGTTAGGGAAGATGAGCGTGTTCACATCCTTGCCCACGATTTTATTGAATGGGAATTGCTTGTCGCGCAATTGCTTGTTGAGCGCATATTGCACCTGCATTTCACCTTCGACAGCGATTTCTGGATAGTCGCGATGGAGAATTTCCACAGCCTCGTGAATTTCGCCAGGACCATGCTCAGGGTTAGAACCGAAGTTGCTGTAAGAAAGCATAGCCATCACAGGATAGTGAGCGAAGTATTTCACTGCATCGTAGGTGAGGCGAGCGATATCGACGAGTTCTTCGGTAGAATTCTCGTGGTTGATAGAAGTGTCGGCCAGGAAGAATGTGCCTCGCTTGGTGTTGAGGATGTGGAGAGTGGCAAAGTGCTTGAATCCAGGCTTGATGCCAATCACTTCCTTTGCAATCTTCACAGTGTTGCCGCTGCCAGCGAATGTGCCAGTGATGAAGGCATCTGCTTCGCCAGTTTCCACCATCATCATGCCGAAGTAGTTGCGGTCGAACATCTTTTCGGTGGCTTCGGTGAGGTTGATACCATCGCGCTGGTGCTTGTTCATGTGCATCTTTGCATATCGAGCACGACGGCGTTCTTCTCTGTCGTGGCGAGGGTTGACGATGGTGATGCCCTTGAGGTCGAGGTCGAGTTTCTTGGCGCGCTTCGCAATCATTTCGTCGTTGCCGAGAAGGATAGGGAAGCAGATGCCACTCTTGTATGACTCAACAGCAGCCTGAAGCATATTGTCGGTGTTGGCCTGAGCGAAAACCACGCGTTTTGGTGAGTTTTTCGCGGTGTCGGTGAAGCGGCGGAGCAACTTGTCGTCGTAGCCGAGCACCTTACGCAATTCAGAGCGGTAGGCGTCGAGGTCGTCGATAGGGCGACGTGCCACGCCCGATTCCATAGCTGCCTTAGCCACAGCGGTAGAGACGGTTTCGATCAAACGAGGGTCGAGTGCCTTTGGCAGGATGTATTGAGGGCCGAACTTGAGGTTGTTCATCTTGTAGGCCGCATTCACTACAGGTGGCACGGTCTTCTTCGCCAAATCAGCGATAGCGTGAACTGCAGCAAGTTCCATAGCCGAATTGATTTCGGTGGCAGAGCAGTCGATAGCGCCGCGGAAGATGTAAGGGAAACCAAGCACATTGTTGATTTGGTTAGGATAATCGCTTCGTCCGGTGGCGAAAATGAGGTCGGGGCGAGAAGCAATAGCCTTAGAATATTCGATTTCGGGGTCGGGGTTAGCCAATGCGAAAACGATAGGCTTGTCGGCCATTGACTGAATCATTTCAGGGGTGACCACATCTTTCACAGAGAGTCCCAAGAACACATCTGCACCCACCATTGCTTCGGCCAAAGTTTCGATTTTGCGCTTGGTGGCAAATTCTTTCTTCTGCTCGGTGAGTTTTTCGCGACGGGTGGTGATAACGCCACGGCTGTCGCACATCACGATGTTTTCTTTCTTCACGCCGAGTTGCATATAGAGTCGTGTGCAGCAGATAGCCGCAGCGCCTGCGCCATTCACCACGAGTTTCACGTCTTTGGCCTTCTTGCCTTGAATTTCAAGAGCGTTGATGAGGCCTGCACCCGAAATGATGGCGGTGCCGTGCTGGTCGTCGTGCATGATAGGGATGTCGCACTCCTCTTTCAGTCGGCGTTCGATTTCGAAGCATTCAGGCGCCTTGATGTCTTCGAGGTTGATGCCACCAAATGTAGGGGCAATGGCTTTGACTGCAGCAATAAACTTTTCCGGGTCTTTTTCGTCGAGCTCGATATCAAAACTGTCGAGACCAGCAAAAATCTTGAAAAGCAAAGCTTTGCCTTCCATTACGGGTTTTCCGGCAAGAGGGCCGATGTCGCCCAAGCCAAGCACAGCTGTGCAGTTAGAGACCACGCCCACAAGGTTGCCCTTGTTGGTGTATTTGTACACATCGTCGGCGTTGTCTTTGATTTCAAGGCAAGGGAAACCTACACCAGGGGAATAGGCTAACGAAAGGTCGTTTTGAGATTGGTACGGTTTAGTCGGTACCACACAAATTTTACCTGGCTTATCATCCATGTGATGATAATCAAGTGCCATTTTTTTTGTGATTTTGGTCATAATTATAATGTTTGTAATACTTGTATGTTTTATGTCTTGTAGGGCGCGTGTGTAAACACGCATACAAAGATAATCTTTTTTTTTGAGGTAATGACATAATGTGGCGAATGATTTTTTTCGTTAGCGAGGTTAAACGATTGCAAAGATGGCCGATTTGTTATGAATAATCGCTAATTTGTGAGTTTATTGTGTGATTTTCATAATTTTGCACTAAATTTGTAGGACAATAGATTAAACGATTTGTGATTTTGTCAGTCATAAATCCGGAATTTAAAAATTGAGAATAATTATGAAGAAATTCTTACTTCCTATAGTATGCTGCTCATTATTATTGAGTTCTACCTCAAGTTGTGGATTGGCTCAGTGGGCAGTGCTTTCCGACCCAGATGCGAGCAATCAGACAAAGGGCGCTGTGGTGGGAGCCGTTTCTGGAGCTCAGGCTGGTTCATTTGTTGGGTCATTGTTTGGCCGAGGTTATCATAATAGGCGCGATAATTCGCTTCTTGGTGCTGCTGTAGGTGCTGTGGCTGGTGCAGCCTTGGGTGCCGCAATCGGTAGCGACAAAGACAAGAAAGCTGAGCAACGCGCAGAAGAAGTGTATATGAGTGACGAGGCTCGCCCAAGTGGTGCGCGTTTGATTCGCCGTGGCGACAACTGCATTTTCTATGGTCAGAGCAAAACCAAGCTCGATGGAGGAGCAAAGAATGCACTCGACCGTGTGGTGACAACGCTTCTAAACGACCCAACAGCATGTGCTGAAGTGTATGGTCACACCGATAATTCTGGAACCTACAGTGAACGTTGCCGTCTGTCGGTAGAACGTGCTCAAGTGGTGAAGGCTTATTTGATTAAGAAGGGCGTGCCTGCTAATCAGATATTCTGCAAAGGCTGTGCCGACCAACATCCGATTGGCGATAACAACACTTCAGACGGACGCGCTGTTAATCGCCGTGTGGAGATTGTGATTACTCACAATGTGGATGATGAATACAGTGCTCCAGCAGCGAGACCTGCTGCTTCATCGACTGTGCGCCACTCCGAAGTGCCGGTGCAATCTGCCGAAACCGAAACATACGGCAATTCAAACATGATTGAATAGGAAATATCAGTTTACGGAATATTGGCGAAAGCGAGGACCGATTACCTCGCTTTCGTCGTTTTTTTTGGGGTGTTCTTTTAGGCGGCTTGGAATGCAATTTTTGTGAGCACTGTTTAGCAATGTTGTTTTATTAATGTGGGAAGATGATTTTTTTTGTGTTGTTTTCGGAGAAAATATGGTGAAAAATGGCATAATTTTTGTTATATTTGCAAGTTGAATGACAGCGAAAATGCGCTGCTTCATTCACTAAATGAAATTGAAGAAAACATTGAAGGTGTTGAATTAGCGTGCAAATCTTGTAACATTCCGTTGTACAATGGTTTACATTTGTTATGGATGGCTTATTATCTTGAATGGTTCAAGTGAAGGGTTTGAAAATCACGATTGACACCGAAGTTGATACAAAAAATAAAAAATGTCGGATAACGAATATATTAGTCAGAATTTTCCACTGCTTGCAGCAATTGATAGTCCAGCCGATTTGCGTAGGCTTGACGTGAATCAGTTGCCTAAAGTGTGTGAGGAATTACGCCGATTTATCATTCATTTTCTTTCGAGCAACCCTGGTCACTTTGCTTCGAGCATGGGCGCTGTGGAGATTAATGTAGCATTGCATTATGTGTTTGATACGCCAAACGACCGACTGGTGTGGGATGTGGGCCATCAGGCGTATGCACATAAGATTCTCACTGGTCGTCGCGACCGTTTCTATGAGAATCGCACTATGGGCGGCTTGAGCGGTTTCCCCAATCCAAGCGAAAGTGAGTACGACACATTTATGGCTGGTCACGCAAGCAACAGTATTTCTGCTGCACTTGGCATGTCGATAGCGTCGGAACTCACCGACAAGCAACGCAAGATTGTGGCCATCATCGGTGATGCATCCATCAGCGGTGGCTTGGCTTTTGAGGGATTGAACAATGTGTCGTCGCATCCTAACAATATGCTTATCGTGCTCAACGACAACGATATGTCGATTGATGAGAATGTGGGCGCTTTGAGTGCGTATATGACAAAGTTGACCACATCGAAGCGCTACAACAATGTGCGTTATAAAGCATATCAGTTCCTTCGCCGAAGGCATGTGATTTCCGATAAGGGCAAAGGATTGGTGCTGCGCTTTAATAATGCGATGAAGTCGCTCTTGTCGGGGCAACAAAATATTTTTGAGGGTTTGAACATACGCTATTTTGGCCCGTTTGACGGACATGATGTGGTGCAATTGGTGAAAACCTTCACAGATGTGAAAGAAATGACCGGTCCTAAGATTGTGCATCTTCACACTCGTAAGGGCAAAGGTTACAAGCCAGCGGAGGAAGACCCATCGGTATGGCATGCTCCAGGCAAATTCGACGAAGAAACAGGAGAGCGTGTGGTGGGCGACCCTACAGGCAAACCTTTGAAATATCAAGATGTGTTTGGCCACACATTGGTGGAATTGGCCGAAAAGAACGATAAAATTGTGGGTATTACAGCCGCCATGCCTTCGGGAACATCGGTGTCGATGCTTCAGGAGACTATGCCATCTCGCACATTTGATGTTGGCATCAGCGAGGGGCATGCGGTGACATTTGCCGGAGGCTTGGCAAAGGATGGTATGCATCCGTTCTGTGCTATCTATAGCAGTTTCTTGCAACGCGCCTACGACCACATTATCCACGACGTGGCTATCCAACATCTGCCAGTCACCTTCTGCATCGACCGTGCAGGTTTGGTGGGTGAAGACGGTGTGACGCACCATGGCGCATACGATATGGCCTATTTGCGTTGCATACCAGGCATGACGGTGGCTGCTCCGATGGATGAGCACTGTCTGCGCCATTTGATGTACACTTCCCAACTCGATGGTAAAGGCCCGTTTGCTATCCGTTATCCACGTGGTGGAGGCGTGATAAAAGACTGGCAATGTGAAATGAAGGAATTGCCAGTGGGAAAAGGCCGAAAACTTTCGGATGGCCAGCGGTTGGCGGTGCTGAGTATTGGCACTATTGGCAACGAAGTGAAGAAGGCCCTTGCTACTCTTAAAGAGAAAGGGGTGGAAGTGGCACATTACGACATGATATTCCTTAAGCCGATTGATGAGTCAATTCTTGCAGAAGTGGGCGAGAAGTATGCCCACGTCGTTACTGTGGAGGACGGAACCATCGAAGGCGGCTTAGGCAGTGCTGTGGCAGAATGGTATGCCGACAAGGAAAATGCCCCTCGTGTTACCAGATTGGGTATTCCCGATGACTTCATTCATCAAGGCACAGTGCCCCAGTTGAAGGAGCAATGCGGCATTGATGCAGTATCAATTGCTGAAACAATTCAGAAAATTTTAACTCAAAATTAGTATATGCGAATTGTAATTGCAGGAGCAGGAGAAGTGGGGTCGCACTTGGCGAAAATGCTGAGTGATGAAGACCGCGACATCATCGTTATTGACAACGATGAAAAAAAACTTTTCGCTCTTGATTCCTATAACCTAAAGACAAGTTTAGGCGAGTGTATCTCCTTTAAGGTGCTTCGTGACAATGGTGTGAGAGATTGCGAACTTTTCATTGCTGTGACACCATACGAAACACGCAACCTTTTGGCTTGCTCAATTGCCAAAAATATGGGTGCGAAAAAAACTGTTGCCAGAATCGACAACTATGAATTTTTGCGTCCAGACTATTCTGAATTCTTCAAAGGCATGGGTGTGGATACACTTATTTATCCTGAGCTGTTTGCTGCAGAAGAAATCGCTACAGCATTGAAGCATAATTGGGTTCGTAACTGGTTTGAACTGTTTGATGGTCAGCTGATTGTTGCTGCTGTAAAACTGCGTGCTTCATCGCCAATGGTGGGAAAGCAACTCCGAGAAATCGGTGCAGGCAACACCTTCATTCACTTGAATGCCATTCGCCGCAATGGCGAGATACTGATTCCTCGTGGTGTGGACACCGTGATGGAAAACGATATCGCCTACATCACCACCACGCGCGATTACTTGTCGCAAGTGGTGGAAATTTGTGGAAAGGTGAAGGTGCAAGTGAAGAAACTGCTTATTATGGGCGGTAGCCCAATTGCAGTGCAAGTGGCAAAAGAATTGGAAAAGTCGGATGTGAAAGTGAAAATCATAGAGCCAGACGACGACCGATGCGCTTATTTGGTGGATGTGCTGCCACATTGCAAAATCGTGCATGGCGATGCCACCGACAGCGACATCATGGGAGAAGAGGCTGGCGGCATTGATGCCTTTGCGGCACTGAGCGACCGCTCCGAAACCAATATTCTGAGTTGTTTGATGTCGAAAGAGTATGGTGTGAAGAAAACGATTGCCGAAGTGGAGAACATTCAGTTTGTGCACGAGGCAGAACGGCTGAACATCGGAACGATTATCAACAAGAAACTGCTTGCCTCAAGCCGCATATTCCAAATGCTTCTTGACAGCGAAGAAGATAATGCACGCTGCTTGGCGCTTGCTGATGCCGAAGTGGCAGAGGTGGTGATAAAGGAAGGCAGCAAACTGTGTACAAAAGATATCAAGGACCTTTCTATTCCTCAAGAATTTACACTGGCAGGTTTGGTGAGAAATGGTGAAGGTATGCTCGTCAGAGGTAATACTCGTTTGCAACCAGGCGACCATGTGGTGGTGTTCTGTATGCACGGTTCATTCCATAAGGTGGAAAAATTCTTTAAATAGGAGTGTATGAGGTTACGACATCATCATATTAATTTCCGTGTGGTTTCGCGCATTATCGGTCTTCTTCTGATGATTGAGGCCGCTTTCATGCTCATACCGATGCTCACCTCGCTGTGCTATGGTGAGGTCGATTGCTTAATGTCATTCGTCTGGTCGGCACTTGTGACTTTCGCTTGTGGCTTAGGATTGAGCAATGTGCCTATCAAAACCACACAATTGCGTCGTCGCGAAGGTTTCCTGCTCACAGGCGTGGTTTGGATTTTCTTTTCGGCATTTTCGGTATTGCCATTCTACATGTCGGGTGTCCTTTCCAATGTGACTGATGCTTTTTTTGAATCGATGTCGGGCTTTACTACCACAGGCTTGTCGCTGATTAAAGATGTGGAAACCGCCCCTAAGGGAATTTTAATGTGGCGCGCTCTATCGCAGTGGATTGGCGGTATGGGTATCATTCTTTTCACCCTTGCAGTGATACCGATGCTCAACACGAAAGGCGGTATTGTCATGTTTAATGCTGAAGTTACAGGTATTTCGCATGAGCGTATGCGTCCGCGTGTCAGTGAAACTGCTATGTGGATGTGGGGACTTTATTTGTTCTACACAGTGCTGCTGGCGTTTTTACTGATTCTCGGCCCGATGGATGCGTTCACGGCTGTTTGTCATACACTGTCGACGGTGTCGACAGGTGGATTCTCTACAGTCAATGACTATGCAACAATTGCTGACCCCTACAGCAACAGTATGATTCTGATATTCATGTTTGTGTGTGGTGTCAACTTTGCTCTTGTTTTTGCTGTGGCAAAGCGTAATGGCTGGAAGGCTGTTAAAAACAGCACCACCTTTAAGTGGTATTCGCTGGTGGTGCTCGTCACCTCATTTATTATTGCCGCCCGAATGCTTCATCACGATATGGCGCTGAACAACAGCAAGGGACAGCCCTTGTTTAGCGATGTGGATTTGGTCAACCATGCGCTTCGTGCGGTGTTTGATACTGTTTCGGCAATCACTTCTACGGGTTATGCTGCAGTGGATTTTGAGCACTATGGAACCTTCGTTTCATTCACCATCATGGTGGTGATGTTTTTCGGTGGTATGGCAGGCTCCACAGCCGGCGGCGCGAAAATCGACCGTATGATTGTGATGATAAAGAATATCCGCAACGAATTTTATAAAGTGATTCACCCCAATGCTGTAACAGCCGTGAGAGTGGATGGACGTGCCGTTCCGCAGTTTTTGGTTTCGCGAGTTGTGGCATTCCTATCCATATTCATATTCTATATGGTGGTGATGGCACTGATTTATAACTTTCTCGGTTTGGACAACCCCTTTGATGCATTCTTCACATCAATGTCGTGCATCAGTAATGTGGGCTTGAATATTGTCAATGATTTGGATGCTATTCATCCTGTGGCAAAGTGGCTGATGTCGCTTGAAATGCTTGTTGGCCGTTTGGAACTGTTCACAGTGCTGGTGTTGTTCACGAGAGATTTCTGGTTTGAGGACTAATAAAAAAGTAATATTGAAATAATTCAACTTTATATACAATGAGAAAAGACACAACATTTAACCCCGATCTTACGGGAGTTCAGAACGAAGCTCGTAGAGAGCAGGAAGCAAAAAAGCAGGCGGAAGAGCAAGAGCTCACAGTGCGTCAGCGAATCTCTTCATTCTTCAAGGACCGTCGTACGCGAATAGTTGTCGGTACGGTATTCTTCCTTGTAGGTGTGTTTCTGGGTGTGGCATTCATTTCGTTCTGCCTGGGCGCGGGTGATGTGGATCAGAGCATAACTGTGGATTCGGCAATTGCAAATGCACGACAAGGAGTGCCTACGCGTAACATTATGGGAACATTGGGTGCTTCCGCATCAGAGTTTTTCATCCGCCAGGGCTATGGTTTGGCATCGTTTGTGCTGGTTATCTGGTGCTTGTGTTTGGCATATCGTTTTGTCAGAGCAGGAAAGAAGGTGCTCTTCTTCTCTTTCTCGTTGATATGCTTGTTCTCAATGTTTGCATTCTCATTGATAATCAGTGCTTGCACTGCACCTTTCAATATTGCCACTTTCCCGTTGGGCGGTAATTTTGGTAAAGAATTCAATGAACTGCTAATCGGCCTTGTAGGATTATATGGCATGATTGGTATCAATGTGTTCGTAGCATTCTTGTGGTTGATTATTACCTACAAAACCATCAAGATGATGTATCGCGCATTGAAAGAACGCATAATCCCTCAACGTCAGTTCAATGGCGAAATTATTGAGCAAAAGGATGAACAGGCCAACACTCGCGCAGGTTTCTTGGGAGATGACCACAAGAATGAACCAAAGAAACCTGAGCCAGTGGTAGTGCCACGTCCGGAGAAGAGGCCTAAGCAGAAACAGTCGCAAAAAGATACCACAGTGCTCAAGCAAGGTGGTGACCCCACCACAGGCAATCTGTTTGGCTCGGCAGAGGGTGAACTCAACAAGAACGACCCTACTTACGAGTATGCACATTATCGTTTCCCTCCACTCAATTTGTTGGCTCCAGCCACAATGGGTGTGAGTGTGGATGCTTCTGAACAGGAAAGCAATAAGCAACGCATTACCGAAACGCTCAATAACTACGGCATCAAAATCAAGAAAATTGATGTGCATGTAGGTCCTACTGTCACACTGTTTGAAATCGTTCCCGAAGATGGCGTTCGTATTGCCAAGATTCGTGGTTTGGAAGACGACATCGCATTGAGCCTCGCAGCGCTGGGTATTCGTATCATAGCCCCAATGCCTGGTCGTGGCACTATCGGTATTGAAGTGCCAAACCGTGATCCTCAAGTGGTGCCTATTCGTCGCGCACTGGAAGACCCAAAATTCCGCAATACGAAGTATAAACTTCCTATGGCAATCGGTTGCACCGTGTCGAACGAACTCTTTGTGGCCGACCTCACCAAGATGCCTCACTTGCTCGTAGCAGGTGCCACTGGTAAAGGTAAATCAGTGGGCTTGAATACTATTATCGCTTCATTGCTCTATAAGAAGGGCCCTTCAGAATTGAAGATGATTCTCGTTGACCCTAAGCGTGTGGAATTTAGCGTGTATGCCGATTTGGAAAAATACTACTTCGCTCGTGTGCCGGGTGAAGAACGCTGCATCGTTACCGACCCAGCCAAGGTGGTTAAGACGCTCAACTGCCTCGTTCAGGAAATGGAAAACCGCTACAGTGTGCTTGAAGAAGTGAAGGTGCGTAAACTTGAAGACTACAACGAAAAGTGGCGCAAGGAACTTCGTGAAGTGCTTGATGCCAATGGCAAGAAGAAATACAAGTTTATGCCTTACATCGTTTGTATCATCGATGAGTTTGCCGATATGATTATGACCTCGGGCAAGGAAGTGGAAACTCCAATCGTGCGTATCGCTCAGAAGGCTCGTGCGGTAGGTATTCACCTTATTGTTGCCACTCAGCGCCCGGCTGCAAATGTCATCACTGGTAACATCAAGGCAAACATTCCTGGCCGTATGGCATTTGCCGTATCGCAGATGATGGATAGCCGTATTATTCTCGACCGTCCAGGTGCACAGAACCTCATTGGACGTGGCGATATGCTCTTCTCGGTAGATGGTGATATCACCCGTTTGCAATGTCCATTTATCGACACTCCTGAAATTATTAAGATTTGCGATTATATCAAGCAACAAGAAGATGAAGACTTGGATGTGAATCATGAGGAACCCTACGAATTACCAGAGTATGTTGGCGCTACCGAAGGTGGCGACGACGGCTTCGGAGGTGGCGCAGGAGGTAATCTAAATGACCGCGATTCTCTCTTTGAAGAAGCTGCCCGATGGGTGGTGACAGCAAGCATGGCGTCGACATCTTCTCTTCAGCGCCGTTATGGTATTGGATACAATCGTGCAGGCCGAATTATGGACCAATTGGAGGCTGCCGGAATCGTAGGCCCTTCAAGTGGCGGTAAACCTCGCAACGTGTTGATGAGTCCAATGGATGTAGACCAAATGTTTGCAACAAGTTTTAAAAACAATTAGAGCGATGAAAAAGTTAATGACAATGGCAATGTTGCTGATGGTGGCAATGTGCTGCCAAGCCCAAAATGCAACACAAATATTCGACCGCACAGTGGCCGCTTACAAGGCTGCTGGTGCAGTGAGTGCAAATTATAGTATGGGTTCTTCTCGCGGTACAATCGTGATGAAGGGCAGTCAATTTCGTATCCTCGCCAACAACTTGAAATCGTGGTACGATGGTAAGACTCAATGGACTTATTCTGTTGCTACTGATGAAGTTAACGTGTCGACACCATCTGCTCAACAACTGGTGATGGTGAATCCTCTGGCTGCCGCTCAAACCCTCAAGTCGGGCTATAGCATGAGTGCGAAGAAGAATGGCTCAGGCTATGTGCTTACCCTGAAGCCAAAGGCTAAAAGCAATGTGACTTCAGTCACGCTTTATATATCTTCGGCTTATGTGCTGACCAAGGCAGTTTACACCACAAAGAAGGGTAGCGAAACGCTGACAATTAGCAACTACAAGACTAAGGTGTCGACTACTGCTGCAACTTTCAAATTCGACAAAATGCAAGTTCCTGCAGGCACTGAAGTGGTGGATTTGCGCTAAAAATTAAAGATTTAGATTTATTTAACAAATAGGCAGGAGTCACATCGGTTGATGCATTGCACTCCTGCTTTTTCTTCCAAATTTTACGAAAATGGAAACTACAAAATGCCTTATTATCGGTTCTGGTCCTGCGGGCTACACGGCAGCCATCTATCTTTCTCGTGCAGGAATTAATAGTGTGCTGTATTCGGGTATTCAGCCAGGTGGCCAGCTCACCCAAACCACCACCATAGAGAATTATCCAGGCTTCCCTGATGGGGTAGAGGGATTTGATTTGATGGAGAAAATGCGTCAGCAGGCTGTGAATGTGGGTGCAGAGATTCGTTCGGGTGCAATCACGGCTATAGATTTGTCGGTGCGTCCGT
Organism: Bacteroidales bacterium; assembly: GCA_030531495.1. Taxonomy (GTDB): domain Bacteria; phylum Bacteroidota; class Bacteroidia; order Bacteroidales; family Muribaculaceae; genus Sodaliphilus. Next base: position 4,214 of record JAUNNJ010000054.1, on the reverse strand, counting down.
TTGTTGCCACAATTGATGGCGATGCTCAGATTGCTGCCGACTCTGTGATTATCGCAACCGGTGCATCTGCAAAATATCTTGGATTGGCCGATGAGAAGAAATATGCAGGTATGGGTGTTTCGGCTTGCGCCACTTGTGACGGTTTCTTCTATCGCAAGAAAGTGGTGGCTGTGGTTGGCGGTGGCGATACCGCTTGTGAAGAAGCACACTACTTGAGCAATCTTGCCAAAAAGGTGTATATGATTGTTCGTAAGCCATATTTGCGTGCATCTGCTGCTATGCAAAAACGCGTAACCGAAAAGGAGAATATTGAGATTCTTTACAACACAAACACTGTGGGCTTGTTTGGTGAGCAGTTTGTGGAAGGTGCACATCTGGTGCAATTCAAGGGCACAGACAAGGAGCAGACGCTCGATATTGACATCGACGGCTTCTTCCTCGCTATTGGTCATAAGCCTAACACAGATTTCCTTGCAGGGCAAGTGGAATTGGATGAGCAAGGCTATATTGCATTGCAAGGCCCATCTACCGAAACCAATGTCAAAGGCGTGTTTGCTGCTGGTGATGTTGCCGACCCGCATTATCGCCAAGCCATTGCAGCTGCAGGCTCGGGTTGTCGTGCTGCGCTGGATGCAAAATCATATCTCGACACATTATAATATATAGTATTAGTTATGAAGATTATTAAGTCAATTCTCATTCTTTGTGCTTTGGCGGTTGCTTTTTCTGCAGTGGCACAAAAACGTCCCCCAAAAGGGCTGAACTATGCATTGGGCGATTTTAATGGTGATGGAAAGAAGGAATATGTGTATTTCGTACCGCCAAAAGATGCTGATCGATGGGATGAGTTGGATGATTTGGACGGTCTGAACGGGGGGTTGAAATTTACCGATGCCTCTATTCCTGATATATTTGTAGAACGATGTGTCACGGGACAGCCTCGCAATCTTGGCGATTTGAATGGAGATGGACGCGATGAAATAGGCATTCAGCCAGGATGGGTGACATCTGTGTGGCAAACATATCGCGTTTTCACTTTCAAGGGAGGCAAGTGGCAGGATGCAATTCCTTCGTTTACTATTAATCTGAATTATGGCGATTTTGATAAAAATCCTCCAGTGAAGAAAGTTGGTAAAGGAAAGGTGAGAATCACCACTTTTGCTTGGGAAAATGACGATGTCGTGAAAAAGCACAAGGTGGTGAGAGTGAAATAAGGCTGTAAAATACATAAATGTATATAAGGCAACTGACTGCGTGGTCGGTTGCCTTATGTGTTTTTATGAAATGAGGATTTACTGTGATTATTTGCAGTGCTTTTTGTGCTCCTTTTGGAGTTGCTCGAAATCGTAGTCTGATTTCATTTTAATGAGCATAGATTTTACAAGATTGTAGATTTCTCCACCTTCACTGTAGTCGGCTTTTGCAATGAAGTCGACTCGGTCTTGCTCAATGAGTTTGAGCGCGTTGTCTTTGCAGTTGTCGTCGGCAAATACAGCAACAGAATGTCCGCCAAAGTGGCGTACGAGTGCCATACTTGGCACATCGGTCATTCCGTCGCCGAAGTAAATCATATGCTTGTATTGAACGGGACGTTCGTCTTGTGGCATGTATTCGTTCACCTTCATTGTGTCGCCCACTTCTTTGATGCCACGTGCAATCTTGAAGATAAATTGTGTTTTGCCAGTGGAGTCGACAGCCACACCGGGCCAATATGCCACGCCATCTACATCGTAGAGGAAGGTGCTGCTGTAGACGGCTTCAAATTCGTGGTAGATGGAAGTGCCCTCAATCATTTCACGCAAGCCCGATGAATTGATATAGTGCTTGATTTCCAATCCGAGTTCATCTCCCACTTTGTTGATGGTGGAGAACCACTGTTCCACTCCAGGGAAGTATTTCACCATAGAGCCGAATTTTTTGAAACTTTTGCGCTTGAGCGAAATGCCGTCGCGGCGTGCTTCGTTCAGCATGGTGTACATGTAGGTGAGAATATGGTTGGCGTCGTTTTTCTCTGAGAGCTTGTTGCATTTGCTCCAGAATTGTTCAATGTCGTTGCCGATGGCCTGGATGAAACCAAATTCTTGCATGTTGCCAGGTGCAAGGGTGCCATCAAAGTCGTAGATGAGTGCTATTTGAGGTTTTTTATTTTCTGCCATGGGAGTAGTTTTTGTATTGATATTGCAAATATAATAAATTGTGGGCAAACTAAAGTGAATTTGCTATAAATTCGGCTTTTGCTCTTGCGGGTTTGCCCGTTTCAGTTGTTGGTATTTCGCTGATATGGAAGATGTTGCGCGGACGCTGATATTTTGGCAAAGCATGGCTACAAATGTCGGCAATGCGCTCAGTATCGGCATCTTCGGTGAGTAGCGTCAGCGCTTCACCTAACGCTTTGTCTTTGCGCTTAGTGACGATGAAGCGATGGTGAAGGAGCGGCTTGAGCACTTTTTCCACTTCCTCTATCTGTATTTTGATGCCACCACTGCACACCACATTGTCGATGCGGCCGATGATGCGAAACTGATTGCCGTTCATCTCGGCGCAGTCGTTGGTGGTGAGCGTATGCTCACACACATGAGGTGCATCAATCACTAAACATCCACGATTGTCGAGGCTAATCGAAACGCTGTTGAATGGCGTGTACCATTCGCTTGCATCTTTGCCGTTCAATCGGCGTAAGGCGATGTGGGAGAGTGTTTCGGTCATTCCGTAGGTGCTCCACACAGCATTTGGGAAATCCTTGAGCTGCTGTTCCAAATCCTCGTCGATGGCACCGCCACCAATTATCAAGTGCTTGATGGCCATTAGCTTTTTGCGTTCTTCGTCCACTTGCAAAGAGTTTGCCACCTGTAGCGGCACCATGGCGGCAAAATCGATATCAGTGTTCACTTCTGCCATGGGGTGACTGCAAGGCGGAATTTGAATGAGGTCTAATCCGCGGATAATGGAACGCACCACCATCATCTTGCCAGCGATATAGTCGAGAGGCATGCAGAGCAGTGCTTTGTCGCCCTTCTTCAAGCCCAAGAAGTCGCAAGTGATGCGAGCGCTTGCTTCCATGCGACATTTCTCCACCATCATAGGTTTAGGAGCGCCAGTGGAGCCGCTCGTGTGCACGAGTACACTGTCGGAAGCATTGTTCCACTCGTTTATGAACGCATCGTAATCCATAAGCAGTCGTTTCTAATTTCTAATGGCATATCGATGTTGTCGGTGAAAAGCATACCAGTGCCAAGTCCTTGCGGCATAGTGATTTGTGGACCATAGATGTCGGCGGCAAGTTGTGCTATGGCGTTTAGCCCGATGTTGCTCTCCAGTGCACTCGTTATCCAACTGCCAATGCCACGCTCATTTGCCAATTCAATCCATTCACGGGTACCAGCCACTCCGCCGTGGAGCGAAGGTTTGAGAATGATGTATTTGGGCTTGATGGTGTCGAGCAAATGAATTTTTCCCGCTTTGGTGTTAACGCCAATCAGTTCTTCATCGAGGGCAATCGGGAGAGGGGACAGCTGGCAGAGGCGAGCCATCTCGGTCCATTGACGTGCCATGATGGGTTGCTCAATGCTGTGGATGTCGTAGCGAGCCAATTCCTGAAGCCGGTCAAGTGCCACTTCGGGTGTGAAACCACCGTTGGCATCCACACGGAGTTCCACTTCATCCCGACTGAAGTGCTTGCGAATATGCTGAATCAAATCAAGTTCCTTCTGAAAATCTATTGCTCCGATTTTTAGTTTCACACAGCGGAATCCGAGCTCCAGTTTTTCTTTCAGTCGCTCCAGCATTTCGTCGTGTGTTCCCATCCACACGAGCCCATTGATGGGGATGCCTTCTTCGCCGTGGCTGAAAGGTGTGTCGAAAACCAATCCATCGGTATGCTTCAGTTGTTCAAATGCTGTTTCCACGCCAAAAAGCATAGATGGGTAGGGGCGCATTTTTTCGTAGGGGATAACGCCACTATCCTCTATTTGGTCGCAAAATTTGCGAAGCACCGCAGCGTAATCTTCAATGTCGTCGCAACTCAACTGTGGCAATGGGGCACACTCGCCTATGCCAGTGCGACCATCATCGCTGATGGTGAGCAACCAAATTTTACGCGTAGTGTAGACACCGCGTGAAGTGCCTGCTGGTTGCTTGAAATGCAAAATGCGCTCTTCAATCTCAATTTTCATCTTAGCGTTGAAGGAAGAATTGTTTTAGAAATTTGAGTAGTC
>JAUNNJ010000003.1:14064-74811 GCA_030531495.1 Bacteroidales bacterium | reverse complement strand
AGGGATTTCTAAAAGCAAAAAAATAGGGATGCCACCGAGTTGGGTGACATCCCTTATTTATTTGGCTTAATTAATTATTAAGCTGGATTATTCAGCAGGAGCTTCTTCTGGAGCTGCAGCGAGGAAATCAGCGAGGTCTTCAGCCTTGAATTCCTTGATGTAAGCATAGTGTCCGGCAACAGTGCCTTCTGCGTAGCGAACATAAACATTTGCGCTCTTAGCGAAGAGTTCTGGTGCACGAGTTGCATCGTCGAGGATGAGAAGCGACATGATGATTTCTGCAGTCATTTCATAGAGGCGACGAGCCAAGAAGTCGTGGAGGTCGTTGTTGCCAGCTTCCTTCACATAGTTGACAGCATCTTCATACTTTTCAACCATCTTAGCCACGCGGTCTTTCAATGCTTGGAATTCAGGAGCTACTTCCTTTTCGAGCATTTCCTTGATGATACCGAGGTAAGTGCCGTTGGTCACATAGCGAATTGCAGCAACAACTTGGAGCTGAGTGGTACCTTCGTAGATAGAGAAGATGCGAGCATCGCGGAAGAGACGTTGGCACTTGTATTCCATGATGAAACCAGAACCACCGTGAACCGAAATTGCGTCGTAAGCATTTTGGTTAGCGTATTCCGAGTTCATACCCTTAGCGAGTGGTGTGAAAGCATCAGCAAGACGAGAGTAGAGCTTCATTTCCTTACGTTCTTCAGGAGTGAGCGTACGGTCGCGAGCGATGTCTTCAAGTGCTTTGTAGATATCTACGTAGCGAGCGGTTTGATAAAGTATTGAACGACCGGCATCGAGTTTAGCCTTCATGCGGCTGAGCATATCGTAAACTGCTGGGAAGTTGATAATCTTCTTACCGAACTGAGCACGTTCCTTAGCATAAGCAAGTGCTTCGTTGTAAGCTTCTTGTTCAACACCAACAGATTGTGCTGCGATACCGAGACGAGCGCCATTCATCAAAGCCATCACATACTTGATAAGGCCAAGACGAGTGCTACCGCAGAGTTCTGCCTTTGCGTTCTTGTAGGTAAGCTCGCAAGTTGGAGAGCCATGGATACCGAGTTTGTGTTCGATGTGACGAACATCTACACCGCCGTCGCGCTTGTCGTAGATGAACATAGAAAGACCACGACCGTCCTTAGTGCCTTCTTCAGAGCGAGCGAGCACCAGGTGGATGTCGGAGTCGCCATTGGTGATGAAGCGCTTCACACCATTGAGGCGCCAGCAGTTGTTTTCTTCATCAAAAGTGGCCTTAAGCATTACGCGTTGGAGGTCGGAACCTGCATCTGGTTCGGTAAGGTCCATTGACATGGTTTCGCCTTCAGAGATGCGTGGAATATATTTTTGGCGTTGTTCTTCGCTACCAAATTCGTAGAGCGTGTCGATACAGCTTTGGAGGCTCCAAACATTTTGGAAGCCTGCATCAGCAGCTGAAATGATTTCGCTCAACATAGAGAAAGTGGTGTTAGGCAAGTTCAAACCACCATAACGGCGAGGCATAGAAACGCCCCAGAGACCAGCCTTGCGAGTGGCGTCGAGGTTTTCATAAGTCTTGCTTGCATAAATCATGCGGCCATTTTCCAAGTGTGGACCTTCGAGGTCGACAGCTTCAGAATTTGGTTCGATGATGTTAGCAGCCACATCACCAGTGATGTCGAGAATTCGCTTATAGTTTTCGATAGCGTCCTCGTAGCATACAGGAGCATCGGCAAACTTGTCTTTATCTTCGTAATTGCGTTCCTTAAGATCAACGATTCGCTTCATGAGCGGATGGCTCAAGTGGAATTCAATTTCTGGATGATCAGTATAGTAATTAGCCATAACTGTTTAATTTAGCTTTTATTCTTTAATTAAATATTTCTTTTTACCCAAAACAAGGAGCAAGAATCAAGAAGAAGTTATCAAGTTATGAAGTCAAGAAGTTAAGACAAATGTCTCATTGTTTGAAACAAATATACAAAAACTCTTATATCTCATTCTTTGACACTGCAGCATTGTTGAGAACTGCTTTACAATACCCGTTTAGAAGGTTACTGACTTCTTCAAGTAAAGTGTGCAAGATTTCAAATTCGCCAGACTGCAGAAAACCTAAATCTTTTGACAGAATGTTATAATCTCTACATTCCTCCAAACTGCCTTGCGCAATATTAAAAAAACGCAACTTGTCAGATTTACCGATTTTCTTGTAACCTTAGGCAATATTTGCTTCAATTGAAATTGCAGCTCTACGAAATTGAGAAGTAAGCCCATATTTTTCATCACTCGGGAAATGACGCGTTACTTTATAAACCAAAAGCACAAAAGAATGAGCTTTTTGCCACACTTGAAGATTCTCAAAGCTGTAGGTAACTGCCATTGAACAAAGGTGACGTCTTTACTTCTTTAACTTCTTTACTCCTTAACTCCCTGTATTAAGTGATTACTTCGAATTTTGCTTGTAATACTTAATGAGTTTTGGAACCACTTCTTCCACAGTGCCGTTGATCACATAGTCTGCAATCTTGTTGATAGGAGCATCTGGGTCGTTGTTAATTGAGATGATGATACCAGCATCTTGCATACCAGCGATGTGCTGAATTTGGCCAGAGATACCGCAAGCGATATACACCTTAGGATGCACGGTAACACCTGTTTGGCCAACTTGGCGGTCGCCATCAACCCAACCTGCGTCAACTGCTGCACGAGAAGCACCAACTTCGCCGTGGAGTTCTTTAGCGAGAACGAAGAGTTGGTCGAAACCTTCCTTGCTACCTACACCATAGCCACCAGCCACTACGATAGAAGCACCCTTGAGGTTGTGCTTAGCAGCTTCTACGTGGCGGTCGATAACCTTAACCACGAAATCGGTGGTAGGAACATATTTAGCAACTTCTGGATATACAACTTCACCCTTAGCCTTGCCTTCGTAAACAGCCTTCTGCATCACGCCAGAGCGAACAGTTGCCATTTGAGGACGGTTTTCAGGGTTAACGATAGTAGCAACGATGTTACCACCGAAAGCAGGACGAATCTGATAGAGCAGATTGTCGTAGTGCTTCTTAGTCTTCACATCATCGTATTCACCGATTTCAAGTTCGGTACAGTCGGCGGTAAGACCGCTGAAGAGTGAAGAAGAAACGCGAGGGCCAAGGTCGCGACCAATTACGGTAGCACCCATAAGGCAGATTTGTGGTTGTTCTTCCTTGAAAAGATTTACCAAAACAGATGTGTGAGGAGCAGAAGTGTAAGGGAACAAACCTTCAGCGTCGAAAACATGGAGTTTGTCAACACCATAAGGGAGGATCTGGTCTTCCACCTTACCCTTGATATCTGTACCTGCTACAACAGCTTCGAGATCTACACCAAGCTCGTTAGCCAACTTGCGGCCCTTGGTGAGCAATTCTTGAGATACTTCGGCAACAGTAGTGCCTTCAATCTCGCAATATACAAATACGTTATTCATTGTTGTCTACTACTATTAACCAATAATTTTATCTTCCAATAATTCTTCAATCAAGCCAGCGATATCTTCGTCGCTGCCAGTGAGAGTTTTGCTTTCCTTTGCTTGGAACACAATGTTCTTAACGGTTTTCACCTTAGTTGGTGAACCGCTCAAACCGCATTGTTGTGGGTCGCCATCGACGTCGGCCACGCTCCATTCGTTGAGAGTGAGGTAAGGACGTTCGTCGTAGAGAGCCTTCCAAGGTTCTTCACCTGTGCGCTCCATTGGGCAAGTAGCATATTTGTACTTCATCACCAACTTTGCGTTGCAAGGACGGCAAGGAGCAGCACTACCATTGACAGTAATAACAACTGGGAGTGGAGCTTCAACGGTTTCGACACCGCCATCAATCATACGGCGGATAGTAGCCACGCCGTTTTCTACCTTGAGAATTTCTTCTGCATAAGTAACTTGGTTAAGGCCAAGTTTTTGAGCTACTTGAGGGCCTACTTGAGCAGTGTCGCCATCGATAGCCTGACGACCACCAATCACGATATCAACAGGCTTTTCAGCGCTGATTTTCTTAATTGCGGTTGCGAGTGCATAGCTTGTTGCCAATGTATCGGCACCAGCGAAAAGGCGGTCGGTAAGCAACCAGCCAGTATCGGCGCCACGGTACAAACCTTGACGAATAATTTCACCTGCACGTGGAGGACCCATAGTAAGCATACCGATAGTTGAACCAGGATGTTGCTCCTTCAAGCGAAGGGCTTGCTCCAATGCGTTTAAATCTTCAGGGTTGAAGATAGCTGGAAGTGCTGCGCGGTTGATAGTACCGTCGGCCTTCATAGCATCTTTGCCAACATTGCGGGTATCGGGTACCTGCTTAGCCAGCACAATGATATTCAAACTCATAATTTGTTGTTTATTATAATTTTAAGTCAATATTTCAGAGTCGTAGCATCGTCTCAAACGAGGAGATTGTCTGAAACGGCACAAAAACTATGCAAAATTACACAAAAACAAGCAGAATACCAAAGCATTAATCCCTATTAAAATTTATTAATATTCTAAATCAGGCATAGTCTTAAAAAATACATTTATGCCCACTTTTCACAAAATTGTTACATTTGTTAACAAAACAGCGGGGCAAAAACAAAGCGAGAAAGCTTCTGTGTGCCTATTTTTGTGGATGACCTAAGAGGGTGTGATGCGGGTGAATTTGGCGGTATTATAGTCGTGGATGAGAACGGAGCGCTGATGGAATTGGGTGCATAGCGACTCGGCAAACGCAAAAAGCTTTCCTGAGTTGATTTCTAAGATTTCGAGCTGCAAACTCGGCTCGTTGTAGCCTTTTCCTTCAGGACTAACATAATGACCGCCACGCTTGGATATTGACCACCCTCCCACTCCATATTTCATACATAAGCGATGCAGACGACGACGAAGCCACACGCGGTTTTGCAATGTGAGCCATCTGGAATGGACATGACGAAAGAAAGGATTGGTTGATAATGATTTAGAAGCATTTACTTCAAGCGAGAAACTGATGCTCCCACCACGATTCGAATCGACAGATTGCCAAAGAATGTTCATGTGAAATTTGTTTTTATTGTTATACAATCGCATCATTGGACCACCGCGGCATAAATACTCGGTTGGCGTGCTTCGGAAGGGAGCAAACTCTATAGATGCATAGCACTTTGTGTGCTAATGGCACAAAGGTAGCAAAAGATTTCTACTTATTGGCAATCCAGCCACAGAAAAAGCCCTGAAAGCGTCACTTCCAGGGCTCAAGCATGTCAAAAATATATCTTTTATATTATTTCTTGCGAGTCTTGTCTTTGAGGACTTGCATCCAGTAGCCACCAATCACTGAGCGGGCACGAAAACTTACCCATTGACCACTGTCGGTGTGGTGCCAGTCGCTGATAGGCACACGAGAAGTGGTTTCGTTCACATATTTATGAACTGGGTCGGTCAAGGCCTGGAATGTTGCCAAATCATCGGCCATAGCTGCGGTCCACATAATCCAGTCGTTCTTTGAATATTCTCGGCGGCAGTCGAGAGGCAAGCCGTAGGTGTTTTGCTTGGTGAGATAATATTTCAGTTCAGTAGCAGGCACATCGCCAAACAAACCGGTGTTCCACATCACATCCCAAACCATATTGTATTTTTGGCTCCATGTGTCGGGACGGTCGAATGCGAGGCGATAGTGATCGCCATCGGCTGCCATCTCTTTCCACTTGTCTGCCATTTCTTTTGCCTTTGCAGCATATTTTGCAGCCACATCATTCATGCCTTGCATCTTAGCCAATTCTGCATAGGCCTGAACACCCATAACAGCCTTCACAGAAAGGTTGGCATTGTGCGCCCAGTGGCCAGCAAAGTCGTCGGTACACAACTGGTTGGTAGGATCGAGACCATTTTCCACTAAATAGTCGGTCCATTGGGTGATGATATCCCAATATTTGTGAGCATAGTCGGCATTGCCTTCCGCCTTTGCTATGGCCGCTGCAAGAATCACCATATTGCCGCTTTCTTCCACAGGCATATCGCCATTGTAGGTCTGGCCATTTGCGATTGGGTAAGTACCCATATCGTGGGCAGCAAAAGGCTTAGTCCAGCGGCCAGAACGAGAATATTCGAAAATGCTGGTCATCATCGCCTTTTGAAGTTCAGGGTTATATGCCAAGAACAAAGGCGCAGATGGATATGTAAGGTCGACGGTGTTGACACTACCATTTGAATTGTTTTCCTTAGAGAACCAGAGGAGGTTGCCATCTTCGTCGGTGAAAAGTTTGTGAGCGCTCATCACCTGACGATAACTGCCTGCAAGCAACTCGGCATACTTCACGCCACCTGCTTTCAGACCATCGCCATAAATTTCCGCATCCACTTTGCGACAAGCGTTCATGATGTTGCTGTAGTTAGCTGAAAGTTTTTCAAAAGCATCGGTAATGGAAACCTTGCCATCGTGTGCCCAGTAGCCTTTGCGGAGTTTGTAGAGGTATTTGATGGAATATACGTCGTCATAGCCCACCATCATGTAGCCGCTTTCTGCATTTGCCTTACTCACTGTGCCGAGGTCTTCGCAGTACGACATAGCAGGATAAAGGCGACTATTATGTGTAACGACATCTTCACCTCCTGCTTCAATCGTGCCATTGTTGATAAAGTCTTTCTTCATTTTGTAATAGTCACCAAGGCCAACTTTGCGGTTCAAGCCCTCACGGCCAGCTACATACATATAGCCCCAGTCGATGCAAATCTGGTCGCCTGCACGATCGCAGATTGGCTGATTGATAGTACCGCCCATTGCGTAGTTGATGCCATTTTTGCTAAAAGCTGAAGCTTTTGTGGATTGTGACTCTTCACGCACACCCATCTCTGGAGTGGTTTCAAAATAAATTTGCACATCGTGACTCTTCTTGTCGGTTGCACGCACCTGGTAACTGATATAGTTGATAGGTGTTGAGAGCAAATCAAGATTATCGTAAAGTTGGGGAGCTGTAAACACCAAGTCGAGCTCAACAGGTCCACAAGCAAATGTATAGTAAGTGGATGTAGCCATTACTGTGCACGACTTCTGAACTGCAGGAGTATCAAAACGAACAGTTCCTGTCTTTTCCTTGAAGAGACCCATATCGAGATATGCCCCACCCGAGCCATTGTGCACGTGAGCTGCTATCACATTCTTACCTTTCTTCAGCAGTTTCTTTTGTTCGGGAGTGAGTTTGTGCTTGAACCCAAGTCCCCAGCCGCCGCCACCGACGAGTTTTTCACCATTGAGATAGATGTCGAAATCATCGTCGTGCGAATATACGAAATAGAGGTCGCCAAAGTTGTCAACATCATCGACATTGAAAGTGCGGCGCACGTATATATCAGTGTTGTTGCCACCCCACGGAGAATTTACGCGGGGATACTCACCCTTGCTGCCGAAAGCTGCAGTTTCGCGTTTCCATTGGCTGTCGTCGTAGTTGAGCGACTGCCAGTCGCCACTTGGCTTGCTACGCATCACTGCACCTTCCCAAAGCACTTCGTCGGTCATTGGCACCACTGATTCAAGGGCGAGCTTATCCATACCCAAGAATCTGTACACTTTGCCGTCTACACGCAAGGCGCCAATCAGCGGACGGGCTTCAGAGCACCAATGCTCTGAAGTTTTATCCATCAGATTATCACTTGCCGACCATACAGAGAAATAAGGGTCCGACACCAACAATGGCACAGATGGCAATCGAAGGCTATTCTTTGCCACTGGCTCAAAAAAATTGTCCTTAGCAGTGGCGTGGTTAGAGCAAACCAACAAACTTGCTACTGCGAGTGCTGTAATGATAGTTTTTTTCATCGTTAATTTATGATGCAAATTTTGTTTTTAACTTTTCAAATTTACGAAATATTAAAATTTGCGCCAAGTTTTCACTACCCACGAATCCAAGATTGACACAATAGTGATATAAAAAAACACCTACTTTATCCGATTCGAATCGAATCAACACACCCATTTAAGTCAAAAACTAAAAGAGTAGTCTTTTATGAATGTACTTTCTCCACGAATGCATTTTTTCGTAATCGTATGGTTTAACAACTTTTTTTGTAACTTTGCACCGTCAAAACGAGACACAACGATACTCGGTTGGCGCCCACCAGAGTTGGAAGTTTCGGCTATCAACTCTATTTTTTGCACCACAAAAGTCTGTGTTCAGATTCTTGCGCTCACATATCGGGTCTTCAGTTCTCTCTTCACTATCAATGCATCTCGTCGGGGGCTTCTGGCCTGTTGCGGTCGTTCTCCTCTTTTTTCTCGACGAGTCTGGAGCTGGAAAGACGTGTTTGTATGGCTAATATACGACAGTCCCCAACAAAGCACGCTTTGATGGAGACTATGACCGAAAATGTTTTTTTAGAGTTTATGGTGCTTATTTGCAGCCGTGACTGCAACCTTTGCTCTGCTGTTTTGCACCAGACTGACAACAGCCTTCTTGCTTTCCATCACAGGTTTTATTTGCAGCATCACAAAAGGCAGGCTCTTTCTCGGTGGCAACATATTGAATTTTCTTGAGCGAATCTTTTATTTTTTGTACTGTTGTTTTGTCGGCATCATAAGTAACCGTTACCGTTTGAGTAGCCACGTCGGTTTTAATAGACTTGATGCCCTTTACATACTTAAGATTCTCTTTAATTCTCACCTCGCATGAGTTGCAGTGCATGACGGGGTCAGTGGTGAGATAAACAGTTTTGATGTCCTTGGCACTGGCTACCACCGAAACCAAGGTAATCATAGCGATTAAAAATAATTTTTTCATTATCGAATATAGTTGTTAAATGTTATAGTTTTACACGAATACCTACATATGCCATCGCTCCCTCAACAGGGCCGTAAACCAATGTGGGTTCAAATAATGATGACCATGGTGTGGATGCATTAATGATAGGGTTCTTTTGCTTGAAATTGGTCAAATTCTCACCGCCCAGATAGATATCAAAGTAACGGAAGAAACGGGTTACTTGTGCCGACATTTGTTCAAACGCCTTGTAGTGGCCCAAGTCGCCTGGAAGGCGACCTCCACCATTGAGTTGCATGGTAAAGTCGAACTGCCATAATTCCAACGGTTGCAACTTGTATGACATGCAGAGCAGAGCCTTGTAGCGCGATGTGAGCGGCTTGGTCATCAGCACACCGCCATAAGTGCATTTCACATCGTTGAAGCGGTAAGCCAGCATAATGTCAAGCCCTTCCAAAGGCACGTAGTTGGCACCCACCTGAAAGACGTGACTGCGCGACTTGCCCAGAAGATCATGTATCCATATACGTGAGGCGTCACTATCGTAGTCGATAATAGCTTGGTTGGTGAAGGTGGTGTAATAATACTCTGCATTCAACTTGAGAATACGTTCGCCAAGTGGAATCAAGAATGCGGTTGTAGCTCCATAGTTCCAAGCCTCCTCCTGCCCCAAATTCTCAACAAAGAGTTGACGGCCGCTGGCAAGCAGATTGTGGTTCTCGGCGAGTGCATGCACAGTACGGTAGCCCTTGCCAGCCGACAAGCGAGTACTGAACCAGCTGACAGGCTGATACTTAACATGGGCACGAGGAGTGACAAAGTTCCCGTAGAGGGAACTATTGTCCCAACGCACGCCTGCCATTGCCGTGAGCTTAGTTCCTAATGTGTAGGTATATTGTACATAGGCTCCAGGGACTGTTTCCTTTTCCACATCTTTTATCAGCGGATTAACTTCACCACCCATCTGGTAGGCTTGCTTGAGGTAGTCATGGGAAATGCTGCTACCAATGCTGATGGCATTGTTGCCAAACGTTGCCTCATACATCAGCTGTGCATAGAGATTCTTCTGATTCACGTCATATCCTTTGTAGCCACGAGCCCCATACATAGCCTCCTGCTTGTGCAACGAGGCATTGGCAAGGAAAGCGACATTCATTTGCTTCTCGGGGTTGAGGATAAAAGCATGCTTCATGTAACCCTCATAGCGGTCGGTGTTAATCTCTATTTTATAGAGCGGCATATCATGCTGAATCATGGTGTGTTCGGTCTGTCCACTGTTACGTGCTTCCTTCAAAAAAGACACCCCGGCATGCATAATGTAGCTGTCGCTCTTGAGTTTCCAACGGTTAGAGAAATTACCTTGCTGCACCTTGGGCATGTCGACAAACCCATCATGGTTGCCATCATGATTGCTTAATCGATTCTCATAATGAGCCAGAACATTGGTTGACAACGTGTTTGATAGATGGAAGTTAGCATCAGCATTAGCCTCTATTCGTCCTTGAATATCCCCATAAAGGTTAATGTGCACCTTTTTCTCGTCATCGGGCTTGAGATATTCCACATCAATCTGCCCCGTTATTGATTCATAGCCATTTTTGACACTTGCCGCACCCTTCGACACGCTGATACCTTTCATCCACGTGCCAGACACATAACCCAAAGCAAAAGGGGTCGCAGCGCCACGAAAACCAGGCATATTTTCTGTAAGCATCTGGACATAGGTGCCCGAGAGCCCCAGCAGTTTGATTTGCTTGGCTCCTGTAGCGGCATCATTGTAGTTCACATCTACCGAAGGATTGGTCGTGAAACTTTCACCAAGATTGCAGCATGCTGCCCGAAACAGCTCCTTCTGCGTGATATAGACCCCATTGGTGGCACCGCTCAAACGGCGCAATGACGCAGAACTTGTCACAACCACCTCATCAAGTCCTGCCGAAAGTGAGCTATCAGGCAACGCCACTTCTTGGGCGCCACAAAAGACAGAACTTAGCCCACCAGCTACTAATAATAGGAGTTTCTTCATTTTCATAATCAAGTATGGGGTCTCTATCACTTTTGATACAGAGGGACAAATTACAAATAAAATCTGTAATACAAGCTATTAGTAAGAATCTTATTGACCAAGATTCAGTTTATCCATGCCCGAATGAACTTTCTGAGTTAACATACTTTCTAAGTTATAACTTCCCAAAAGCCTGATCAAGGTCGGCAATGATGTCGTCGATGTGCTCGACACCAATGCTCAGTCTAATTGTTGCCGGTGTGATGTGCTGGTCGGCAAGTTCCTCTGGCGACAACTGTGAGTGAGTGGTGGTGTAAGGATGGATAACAAGAGACTTGACATCGGCCACATTGGCAAGCAAAGAGAAAATCTTGAGCGAGTCGATAAACGCCCATGCCTCTTTTTCGCCTCCTGAAATTTCAAAAGTAAAAATACTTCCGCCGCCTTGCGGGAAATACTTGTTGTAGAGCGCATTGTCGGGATGGTCAGGTAACGAAGGATGATTCACCTTTGTCACCTTAGGATGCTTGTTCAGGTATTCAACCACTTTGAGCGTGTTGTAAACATGACGCTCGATGCGCAATGGCAACGACTCAACGCCTTGCAGCAATATCCATGCGTTGAAAGGAGAGATACAGGCACCTGTGTCGCGTAACATGACGGCGCGAATGCGTGTTACAAAAGCTGCAGCACCAGCAACATCGGCAAACACAGCCCCATGATAGGATGGATTGGGCTGAGCGATGGTGGGATAGCGGTCGGCATGAGCCTTGAAATCGAACTTGCCACCATCAACGATTATACCGCCGAGCGAACTACCATGACCGCCAATGAACTTTGTTGCCGAATGAACAACAACATCGGCACCATGCTCCAACGGACGAATCAGGCACGGGGTGCCAAATGTATTATCAACAACAAACAGAATGCCATGACGATGAGCCACCTGGGCAATTGCATCAAGATTAGTTACATCGGAGTTGGGATTGCCAAAAGTCTCGGCAAAAATCACCTTGGTATTCGGTTGGATAGCAGCTTCCAAAGCGTCAATGTCATTGATGTTGACAATGGTGTTTGTCACACCTTGTGTGGCAAGAGTGTGAGTGATGAGATTGTATGACCCACCATATATATTATTGGCAGCAACAATATGGTCGCCTGCCAGACACACATTCTGCAACGTATAGGTAATAGCAGCAACGCCACTTGCCACAGCAAGAGCTGCCACACCACCCTCAAGTGCTGCAAGACGCTCTTCAAGCACTCCCTGAGTGGAATTTGTTAAGCGACCGTAGATATTACCAGCGTCGCGCAGCCCAAATCGGTCGGCAGCATGCTGTGAGTTGTGGAAAACGTATGATGTTGTCTGATAAATAGGCACAGCACGAGAGTCGGTAGCGGGATCGGCCTGTTCTTGTCCCACGTGTAATGCCAATGTTTCGATGTGAAGTTTTTTTGAAGTGTTATTTTCTGCCATAATCTTAAGTATTTTTTATGAGCGCAAAATTATACCCAAAGGACATTTATCGCAATCTGCTTGCGAAATAAAGAAGATATTCATACATTTGCACAATAATTATAGAACATTCTTCTAAAAATCAATAAAAAATGGCAAGAAATACAGAATACGCTCTTGACGAAAAAGACAAGGAGATACTGCGCGTGCTGCAACACGAGGCCCGTTTGACCAACAAAGAACTTGCAGCCAAAGTACACTTGTCAACTACTCCGACCTACGAACGTGTGAAACGGCTTGAGCGCACTGGCTACATCACGCAGTATGCCACCATACTCAATGCCCAGAAACTCAACAAGGGATTCACGGTGTTTTGCTCGGTAAAATTGCGCCACATCAACACCGAACGGGCCATTGCATTTAAGAAACAGGTGCTTGAGATGCCAGAAGTGACAGAGTGCTACAATATCAGCGGTTCATTTGACTTCATGCTGAGGGTGCAATCACCCGACATGCGTTCTTACCAGCAGTTTCTGCTAAACTCATTAGGCCGCCACGATAATATCGCATCGCTCGAGAGCACATTTGTAATGGAAGAAATCAAGCACGAATACAGTGTGACCGTGTAAATACAGGTGCGGTTACATGTCTTTTACGTCTTTGATGTCGACGAGTTTGTTTACGATGGCGTAGATTGTGAGGCCTGCAGTGGAGCGAATCTGCAGTTTGTTGCTGATGTTGCGTCGGTGAGTGATTACTGTGTGGATTGAGAGGCAAAGCATGTCGGCAATCTCTTTGTTGGTCAATCCTTTCACCACACACACGATAATTTCCTTTTCGCGGTTACTGAGGCTGTCGGTAGTATGCACCTCTACAGGCTTTTCCTCCACCAGTACTTTTTTGATTTTTTCATAGATGTCGTCGGGATTGTCGTAGAGGGAGAAGTGCTCGTCGTATTCCGAGAGCACATTCTGGTCGACCATCGTGCTTGAGAGGGCCACGTAGCGAATATCTTCGTCTTTAAATTCTGCCTTGAACGCTTTCACATCGAATAAGCCGTCGAACATAGGATTGACTAATACAACATCGGGATGATGCATTGCCACATAATTGCGAAGCGATTCCTGCGTTTTCACATCAAAGGCCGTGGCTGCCAGTCCTGGTATATGACGCAGCACCGACACAAGTCCATTTCTCACAATGAACGAATTGTCGGCTACCACAAAGCGATATGTAGATAAATCACTATTCATTTCGCAACTCCTTTTCTACATGCATAACAGCAGGAACAAACAGACAATCCTCCACAAGGTTGTGTGAAGCCAAATCCTGCTCGCAACTGTAAATATCGAACAAGGTGGCGCTCAAAAGCAAGTTATCACTACTTTCGTTATAATATTTTGTGATGATACCTTTGAGTTCCTTCAATCTTTCATCGATTTTTGAATGATGGCTTGCAAATTTGGCGATATTGAATTTGCTGCTCAACTTGCCTTCGAGCAACGAATCCACATACACGAACACTTGTTCGTTTTCATACTGCATGTGCTCACGCACTTCGTTGACGAATCCATCGAAGAATTTCAGAATCAGGAATGCCACATTATCCTCTCGCGAGCAATCAATTGCTTCAATCAGTTTTCGGCGAAGCATAGGTAAAACGAAATCAAGGAAATATACGTGTGCATTCTTTAAATAGTCCATCAACGAATGGATTGACAACTGGGGCAGCTCCTCGACACTGAAAGAGGCCTGCTCGCTACTGATAAAGTTGGCCACAGCAAGGAAAGTGTTGCAATCCACATTTTCGCTATTACACACCTCCTCCACCGTTTTTTCTCCAAATCCGAGCGAGATGCCGAAACGGCTCATCACCATCAAAAGTTTGAAGTTGTCGTCGATGAGATCAGAAAGTCTGTCAGAACCTTTATATTTGTTGTCAATCGCCATAAGCATGATGAAATTTACCGAATGCAAAATTACTAAATTTGACCCAAATGCCAAATACCAACTATTTGGTATTTTATCATCATACAGCTACCGACTTTTTGCGAAACCGCTATGCGTAGCTGTGCATCCCCCCAAGTATGAAGTTCACTCCGAAATAGGTGATAAGCACGCTCAGGAATGCACACACGCAAAACACATGGAAAAACATCGGACGTCCGAATAGGGAAAGCGACTTGGTGTGCAATGCCATTGAATAGACAATAAATGTGATAAGTGCCCATGTTTCTTTCGGGTCCCAACTCCAATAATTTCCCCACGACACATTTGCCCAGATAGCACCCACAAATATGCCGATAGCCAACAGGAGCACAGCCGGAACGAGCAACATCTGCCCTACCACATATAATCTTTGTACCTGTTCGGCATGGGCACGAAGCATTAAAGCCATCACACCATTAAACATCAAGAAAGCCAACAGCGCATATGCCATCATAATCACAGCCACATGAATGGAGAGTAATGGCGACTGAAGCACAGGCATGAGAGGTGTGATGACAGGATTGGTTTCACCCATCATCGCCACCATCATAGTGAGTCCTGACACCAAAAATCCGAATGGCAAACACAGTGTGAAGCGTCGGGCAAAGCACAGCATCATCAAATATGAAAGCCACGCCATCAGAAGCATTGTTTCGGGTCCGTTGCTCATCGGTATATGCCCAGAAACATACCATAGCAGTGCTAAATACACAGTTAGAAATACAAAGAAAATCACACCTATTATATATAGCGACACCACCAGCCGATTGGGAAGAGTTTTTCCTTGAGCCACCTTTCGTGTAGAGAAGAAGAAAACCACAATGCCGATGAGCAACGACGCTATGCCTAACACTAAAGTGCAGTCTAAAGAATTAAACCATATTTCGGCATTCAGACGACTTGCACTTGGCATATCTTCACCAACTTCTTTCGCCTGATATGCTTTGAATTTATCAATGAACTTTATACAATTTTTCCAATCTTGCTTCACTACCAATTCATTCAAATAGTTCAGTCCCTTGCTAACAAAAATCAACTTGTTTTCATCGATATCTCCGGGAATGTCGTCCGACACCTGAGAATACCAAGCCAACTGACCTTTATTCTTCACTGGAAATATCTTGATTGCACTCCCTGTTGCCACCGTCGTAGCAATCTGAAACTTCTCATCGGCTTGCTGCACACCTTTTGCATCGGCAACCGCCTCACCATGCATCATCTGCTTCAGTTCCTCATCGAGAAGATATCCTTTTTCGGGATTGATGAAATCGGCCATCGACACCATTTTGGTCTCGACATTCAAAATGCGGCGCACTTCCCCACTCTTTATCTTAATCATGGGTTCACGCTTCCAGTCGTCGTAATAAAACATCCAACCAGTGACCACCTGCATGGCACTGAGCCCCTTGTAGGAATTGCTGCCGCAGAGCTTTTTTGTGAAATCGCGAGCAAAAGTTTGGAAAGTGCTCATCCTGTCGTTGTGCAAGATTACAATACCCCCCATCTGCTCAGCCACATCTTTTGGCAACGCGCGTGGAGTAGCCTCAGACGTTAAGGAGGCAAATGCACAAAGCGCTAATGCACCACCTTTCAAAACTCCCGAACGAAGTAATGTACGGAAACGCCCATTTTTATCAATCATCAGCCACAAACATGACAAGAACAGCAACAGATAGCCACTATAAGTAACCCCTATTCCACAAGGGTCGCAAGATACAGAAAGAACAGTGGCATTCTGCTCTGGGTCATAACCATTCTGGCAAAAACGATATCCTTCATACGAGAAAATATGATTCATCGACACTTGCCCCATTTCTGTGTGCCTGTCTTCAGTCACTTGCAACATACTGACAAAGTCAATCGGTGCGGAAGTGCCAGGATAATAATCAATTTTAAACTCTTTAAGCATCAAATGGAAGGGCAATTGAAAACTGCCACCATCAGCAGTCAAACATGTGGAGGATTGTTTCCCTTGTTCCAAACGAATTTTCCCGTGCTGCGCAAACAGCCATGTGATAGCAGCCCCAGCCAGAATGAACAACAAAGAGAAATGAAACAACAATGATGAAAAACGCATTTTATTTTTTAAGATATATGCCAGGGCACTCACAGCAACGACCATCCACAAGGCAAAAAATGCCCACGAATCGTAGACGAACAAGCGTGCCACATTCGTGCCGCAGAGCTTCTCCACCACGGTGGCGACAGCCAAAACGAGCAATATCAAAATCAGCCCGACGAAAGATATACTTTTAAGAGTTTTCATAAAGAAATAAATGTCGCTATGGGTCATTCAACGCCACCCATAGCGACTCGTATGATATCAATTGATTAAATAGAATTAATAAATTCCACTACTGCATCGCGGTCCGACTTCGAAAGATTACGGAATTTTTCAACCGACTTGCGAGCATCGCTCTTTGCTGCGCCATGCCACATGATAGCTTCAACCACAGTGCGTGCACGACAATCGTGCATACGATCGTCGGCGCCAGTACAGAGCCTGCTCAAGCCTCTACCCCACAGCGGAGTGGTGCGACACCATCCTGTGCGAATATCATTGACCATAAACAAGCGATGTTGCACCATGTCTGTGTAAGGCCAAATCTTTTGGAAAGGATAGCGCGGTAAGGTTTGAGCTTTTGCCCCTACGAAGAAATTGTTTGGGTCGCGAATTTCATCTGCGCCGGTAGTCCATGATGGACGGTGGCAATATGCACAACCAATCTCGGTGAAGAGTTTCTTTCCCTTTTGGAAATCTGCGCTGTTCACGTCGCGAGCAGCAGGAACGGCCAAGCCACGATGCCAAGCCATCAAGTCGATGTATTCATCATCGGTCATCTCCACTGGCAACTCTTTATTCATCAAATAATTGTAAATATCAGATTCAGGATTGCCAGTTTTATTCCATTCTGGGTAATACTTATAGAATGCTGATTGCACATCTGGGTCCTTAGAAGCTACTTTTGCATAGGCATCAGTCATATAGTGATAGCGGCGATCACTACGAGTCACATTCGTAATGTTCCAAATGGCATTTGCACCAGCTCCATCTTGCAGATTACCTCTCGACAACGCATAGGTGTAACGGCGAACAAATTTTGTTCCATCACCCTGCAACGCGTTGGTATAATAGCTTGTGAAATCACCATTAGCCCAAATAGAAGGATTCAATGGCACACCCGCTTTTTCCTCGGCAAGATATTGCGCACGGATATCCTCGTCGGTCAACGCATCTAACAAGCCTGTTCCATACAAGCCAATCGTGCTTTCAAGGCGGCAACGCAACTGAGAATAAGCGATATCCTTTCCACCTACTTGCAATGGGACATAGAATGCTTCTTGAGGGATTGTCACCTCTGGATAAATAAGGCTATAGGTCTCTCCATCAGGGAATTTGTTGCCCCATTCATCGGTGTAGGGAAGCCAATCAATCTTAATTTTTTTCTCATCGATTGGAGCCTTGAAAGGAGCTGAAGCCTGAGTTTGTGGCATACCAGTGAGCGACGACAAATAGGTGTCGTTTTCATCTGTGAGTACCAACAAATAGCCATTGCCAATTCGGTTGGAATTGTAGGATGTTTGGCGCTGTCCATGACCATAACTTGGATGGCAGGCAATGCAACTCGTTCTTATCCAAAGTGGTCCAAGGCCTCGCATAGGCTGGGAAGGATTGGATTCGGTATCAAACGGAGCCTCAAAAATTCGCTCGCCACGTTTAAACGACGCCACAAGACCTTGTTTCTCCACTGCAGGGGTGAATTGCTCGTAGGCCGATGCTGTGGTGTTGAAAGTAGTGCCCAATTCCCCACCAGTGTAATAATCCTCGGCATATACAGGCGTCACTCCGCCTTCTTCATTTGTACCGTTGTCGGCACACGATGGCAACAGCATTGCCGCCAATGCCGAAATAAAAGTGTATTTATTCAAATAAATCATCATGCGTTATTTTAAAATTTCAGTAATAGCCTCATCCAGGGCGCTCATCAGTTCGTTGCAGGCATCAACAGCCTTCTTGGTTTCTGCCGCTGTGAGATGGTTGCGGAATGGTGCGGGCATAGTAGCCACTTCTTTCAGAGCATTATCGAGAGCGGTGCGCACCTTAGAATCGGCTGCTGAATTCACTTTTTTCAAATAATAAGCGATGGAATTGGCGTGGACTGTGCCATCCAGAGAGCCATAATATACATTTCTCACGCTACGGATATTGTCGGTGAAATCGTCGATTGAATTCCAAGAATACCAAGATTCCACATCAAGAACATTGCCGGAATTAACAGGGTCGGTAATTTTAGTATTGCCCACCTCGTCGCTAATATCACTCGCTCCTTGAAGCATTTGCACCATTGCAGCAATCTGTGTTTTATAATTACTATTGCCTTTTTCACCGGCAAGAATCATCATCTCACCATAGTTGGCACTCGGCTCCAGTTCATTATCTTCCAAAATTTTTTGTTTCTCAACGGTAACATTGTCAACACCTGCCCATGCAGCCTCAAGGCGAACGGTTTGCCATGCAAGGTCTTCTGCCACAGCAGCATTATAGATGAGTTCGTTAGGAGTGATGTCATTCACATTTCTTGGTTGCCCATCACGGAAAATCACATATTCCACGGCATGAAAGCCCAAAAGACCATAACCCAACGAAGCGAATCCATCGGCCGCAGCCCCATCTGCATCAAGTTCTGCAATCAAATCTGCATTAGAGAGCGTTTGGTCGAGCTTACTCTTTTGCAAAGGCCAAGAATCGATGTGTGGGTCAATGTTGTAATCCTTTGCCGCTCCATAAAGGAAGGCTTCCGTCAATTCCCAATATTTACGTGCTTCAATCCATTTATCGCATACTTTTTTCACATTTTCCTGTGTGGGCTTTTCTTTCAATTCGGCACAAAGATTTGCCAAATCCATAGAAGCGTCAGCCAACGATTTGTAGGTGGGAATCACTACCTTGTTGACATACTGCGCGACAATAGCTTTCTTTTCTGCACTTAATGAGCCGTCGCTTGGCTCATCGTTATTTTTACTTTCGCTACACGAAAGCAACACTGTGACCATCGAAAGAACCACTACACTTTTTTTAATTAAACTTTTCAAATTCATAATGTTATATTTGTAGATGATTTTATAAACGGAATAAGCCATTATAGCACACGCCCAGACTAATGGTTGGCTCGTTGTTGAACTGTGACTTGAACAATCGATTACTCCACTCTCCTTTAATCACGATTTCCTTCATTGGGAAATAGTTGACACCAAAAGTGATTTTCTGACGTCCCCATTGTGGTTCATCAGTCATATTTGCCACAGTCTTATACATTGAGTCGTAGTAATCATAGCGTCCAAACACATAGAAGCGTTGGTCAGCCGAAGTGAGTTTCTTGCTCAAAGAGAATATGTTGTAGCCCACTTCACACCCCATAGCGATGGCATCGGAGGCGATGCTGGTTTTTGGCGATGGAGAGTCTTTTCTCGAAGCGATATTGGCATTGGTAATTTCCAAAGAGTTTGACAAATGTCCATAATCAAAATTACCACGAGCAATCACATTGTGGTCGTTGTAGAGAAATCCAAATGTGCCGATAGCCACAGTTCCTTTCAAGTCGTCATACTTTCCTGTGGCATTCAGTGTGTTGGTGGCACTATTTCCTACATAGCCACTTGCGCTCAAACGAAGGCCTTTGATAGAATAGTTGTCGATACGGAGCACTCCGGCATAGCATGTGGCCATCTTGAATTCGTAAGGAGAGCCTGCGCCACCGTGAATCCATCCCTTATTGCCAAAGCGGTCGGCATCAAGACCGGCAATAGCCATCACCTCGTATCGGAAATCGCCAATACGTCCAAAGGCTTCAATACCAGTTTCATGCCATGTACATGGAAATATTGTGTTTTCCCCTTCAGGCCGGAATACTGTAAAGAATTCAGTTGGCATATGGGCATAATTTGTTTCACCCACAGGAACCACCATGTGGCCTAAGCGAAGGTTGAATTTAGAAGAAAACGTTTTTTGAATCCAAAATTGTTCAAGCGCGATTTCGCCACCGCGTTCGATTTCGCTCTCGTATTCCCCTGTTTCCTCCTCTTCAATTTCTATGGCACTTTCGGTACCTCCATGCTCAAATTCAATTTCGCTGCCCATCGACCAACCTTTGCCAAAGTCGTATCCAACAAAAAACACGACATGAGGCAAATCGAACTGGCCAAAACTCTTAGCATTCTTATATTTAGAAGCATCGGTGTAGCGCTTATAGTTATTGCTATAGAACATTCGGCTCGCCACAGCTTCACCATAGCCACCAAGAGTGAGACGACTCACTTTTTTCGGTGCGCTTACAGTATCGGCAGACACCGACTGTGCAAACGTTGGGAGCATGAATGAACTCGCTACAATAGCAACAGCATACTTAAAAGTTGAAATAATCTGCATTGAAAAAACGTTGTTTCTTATGATTAATAATGACTTAAAATTTCTATGCAAAATTATGGCTAAATACGATGGTGAGAAATCACCAAAATATGGTAAATTGGAAGCCGCAATAAGCATTAGTTGTTAACAACAAGTGATTAAAATCCCCATTTATAGGTAGTGATGTAGGTTGTTGCTAAATTTTTTGTATATTTGCACATATAAAATAAACAAAACAGATTCAACCATATTATCTATGAAAAAAAAATTAGTCACAATTCTACTCTGTGCAGCCACTCTTGCATGCTCTATTCCAGCTATGGCACAGGCCTATGGTAGAACAAGTTCTGATAGTTATTACCGCCGCGGTTATTCCGACGTGTTGGACATTCGTGCAGGCTATCCTGGCCGCTTGCGTGAAAAAATCACGGAACGCGAAATGCGCTATGCCCGAATGGTCATCATCGATGGCGAGATTAATGGTGAAGACATCGCAGTATTGAGAAAACTTTGCTCACGAGGTAGCTGCTACGACAGCAACGACCGCTCGATTGACAATTATGTAGACCTCGACTTGTCGCGTGCACGCATTGTGAGCGGTGGAAGTTATTATTCAGGTTATCGTTCAACACGCGAGGAAATTGGCGATTATATGTTTTATAATTGCTCAGCACTCCGTTCAATAGTGCTTCCAGAATGGACCAACTGCATTCGCAAAAAAGCATTTTCCGGCTGCAGCAATTTGGAAGACGTGATGATGCCACGCGGCGTACGCTTCATCGACGACGAAGCATTCTATAGCTGCCGACACCTTCGCCGTGTCGACCTCCCAGATGGGTTGGAAAGAATCGGCAGACAGGCGTTTTACAGCTGTTCCGAACTTCCAAATGTTTACCTTCCTCGCACACTGAGAGAGATTGGTTCGGAAGCATTCAGATACTGCCCTATTCGCGACATCCGCTTCCCTGAGAATCTGCGCACAGTGGGTGAAAGAGCATTCTCCAACACAAAGCTCACCCGCCTCGACATTCCTGCATCGCTGAATTTGGAAGGCAGCATCGGTTCAATACCAACACTCACCAGCATCAATGTGGAAAACGGACACCCAGTTTATTCGTCTGTTGATGGAGTGTTGTATACCAACCATGGCGCCACTCTCACCATCTTCCCAACGGGTCGTGGCGGCGATGTGAAAGTACCAGAAGGTGTGACACTTATCGACAAATATGCTTTTTCAGGAAGTGGCGTGAGAAGGTCTACCTTCCAGAATCCACCACCACTATCGGTGCCGGCGCATTCAGTGGATGCTCGAATCTGTCGAACATCAGTTTTGCCGCTACACTTAAAGCCATTGGCGATGAAGCATTCAGTGGATGCTCTTCAATCACATCTTTCGTGCTCCCTGAAGGCTTGACCGAAGTGAGAAAAGGCACATTCAAAGGTTGCAAAAAGATGGTGCAAGTGGATTTGCCAGCATCGCTGACCGACATTGGTCAAGATGCATTCCGCGACTGCGAATCGTTGCGCATCATCAAATTCCCAGAAGGCCTCCGCAGCATTGGAAAAGAAGCGTTCCGTAACTGTAAATCGCTTGATGACGTGGTAGTGCCTGGTAGTGTTATTACTTTGTCGTACAAAGCGTTCAACGAATGTCACAGCATGACAAGTATCACTCTTAACGAAGGTCTGAAAATCATTGAAGAAAGTGCGCTCGACAACTGCAATCTGCTGAGCCTCACCATTCCAAGCACCGTGCAAGTGATTGATAAAAAGATGGTGGAAAAGAATAAGAATTTGCAGAAGATTGTGGTTTTGGCCACCACTCCACCTGCTTTGAAGAGCGACAGCGAAAAGAAGGTGCCACTCTATGTGCCTGCACAATCGTTGGAGCGCTATCAGAACACCAAGCCTTGGAAGAACTATAAAACAATTCTCCCAATCGAATAAGGAACACAATTCCCTTTTAATACTTCAAGGCAGTGCATTCTTATGAATGTTCTGCCTTTTTTGTGGTTCTTTTGAGGAAAGGAGATATTACTCAGAGAAGTGATAAACCCCAAAAGTTCTTTAAGACATGGATAAGGTTTTAGATTATCATGGTGTCAGGATTTGCGCTATATTGAGCGAGCATAGGGGGGCCTATGTGAGCAAAAGATAGCCATTTGTCCCTAATGGATTTTTTGGGATAAAGGTAATGAGTGATTAGGGGTGGAGCATACGGTGGTATGGGTGGCCGAAGAGGGAGTAGATGTAGGTTTCTTTGAAGCCCAGAGATTCGTAAAGGTGCTTTGCTCCAAGATTTTCGGGAGCACAAGCAAGAATTGCTGGACGGCCAAGAGAATTCGCCTTGTCGATACCGGCTTGCAAAAGCATTCGGCCAATTCCCCTACCCCTATGTGAAGGCAGCACTGCGAGGCTATCGAGATAGTATTCGCCGGGCTTGGTCTCGGCATCCATCTTGTCGGGGTCGAATGAATTTTTTATAAATGAAGCAAACAAACGGAAAGACACTTCGCGACGGCGGGTGTAGTCATCGCCTGGATATGCCAACAACGCACCCACAGCTACGCCTTCGGCGTTCACAGCCATAGTGGCGTGGTGCCAAGTGTAGAGATTGTCGGGATTGTTAACTACAGTTTCGATGAAATCCATACGCTCACGACGCGATTCTGGAATTCGGTTGCCCGACTGTTCGTAAAGTTCCATAATATCGTCGTCGAGTGCTTCAGAGATGACCATCGCTACAAAAGGAGCGTCGGCTTCGTTGGCTGGCCGCAAAGTGATTTTATCTTCCATAAGATTATGGGAATTGGAGGTGGTGTGCTTTGAACTGCTCTGCATCAAGGTCTTTCAATCCACAGTCGTTCATCGGACGATATTCATCGTGGTCGTTCACATAGCGACGGGGCAATTGCTTAAATGCACTGTTGCCCAGTGCTGCATCGGCTTTAAACGAAGGTGTGGCAACGCCGCCAAGGTCAAGCATAGTATGGAAAGTGACACGGTTGGTAGAAATTGGAATTTTCTGATTTGCAACAATAGATTGCCACTTTTCGGGATATGTGGACTTAAATTCTTGAGATGCCCACATGATGAAAGGCACACGAAGTTGGTAATAAGTAGGAATTGGCGACGAATGGAGGAAACGCTGACGGGAATCATCGAAGATATCTTCACCATGGTCGCTCACATAGCATATGGCAGAAGCTATGTGCGTATCCTTCAACGCATTGATTACACCGGCCAAAAGGATATCGGTGTGACGAATACTGTTGTCGTAGGCGTTCACCATATTGTCGCGATACTTGTTACTTGCCGATGGTATTTCGTCGGGAGTATAGAAAGCACCTTTTCGCTCGTAGCGATCGTAATAGTTGAAGTGAGAGCCATAACAGTGAAGCAGTACGAACAACTTACCGCTCTTGTGCTTGGCAAGGCGCTTCTTCAGTTGGCCCACAAGCGCTTCATCGGGCAGTTGCGCCATCAACGAAAGGTTATCTTTCAGATACACGACCTCTTCTGCTTCACAACCAAGAAAATCGATAATGGAGTGATTGCGACGCTGGCAGCTGTAGAACGCTGTAGAATAGCCAGCCTCTTTAAATGCTGTGACAATGCCTTTCTGATTGTAGATGCCATCGAAATCATCTTCGCTACCTACAGCGGTAAGCAGCAGCGGAACACTCTTGTGGGTGGTGTTGCTCATAGTGATAGCGTCGAAATATGCCACCACATCGGTGCCCATAGCGCCAAGCAATGGTGTGGTGTTGCGACTATATCCGTAGATGCCAAAATTGTCGGCACGTGCAGTTTCACCAATCACGAGCACATACACTTCAGGAATGCTATCGGGGTGTGTGCAAGTGGCATTATAGGTGAAATCTTTCACATTCTTATCGTAGTTGAAAGTCTTGGTAGCACGGTCGATCGACAGCGCCAAGTTGTAACATCCATTGATGGGGAAAATATCGTCTTCTGCCTGGAATTTCTTATCGACAATGTATGAGGCGCCAACCAAGACAATTCCCACAGCAACAACACCATAGGCAATTTTTCGCTGAAATTTACGGAAAGATTGTTGCAAAATCTCCTTGTTCATAATGGAAAGGACTGCAACTATCATACCACCCACATAAAGAACTATCACAAAAAGCACAGCTGGAAGCAAATTAGAAAGCAGTTCGGTGGTTTCGGTAGGATTGGTGGTGGTGAGGTTGAGGAACATATCCACAGCAATGGGCGACTCACCATAGAGGTAAAGCAGCACAATCTGGAAAGCGTCGACAAACACAAAGAAGAAAAGCCACCAGAACACTTTGCCGGGTTTTGAACTGAGTGTGAAAGCCAGCCAATAGAGCCCTAATGGCAATACGATGCTCGACACGCGAACTATCGTGGAAGTGGATTCGGTGAAAAACATCAGCACATTTGGCAAAATCAACATTGCCAAAAATGTCCAGAACACAATTTGCTGATTCTTGAATATGTGAAATAATTTCTTAAAAAGCTTCATTTAAACCAAACATAAAACCAGTTTGCCCCGACTTAGCGAAGCCGAAGTCTAACCTAATATTCATACGCCTACGGAAGGCAAAACGATATCCAACGCCAAAGTTAGGCAAAAAATGCTTAAATCCATCGGAATTATGGAAAACATTTCCGCCACCAGCCCAAAGAACGACGCCATGCCGCCCCCAGATGTGCTGACGCAATTCCACCTGTGCATTTAGCATGTGCTTATCGCGATAACGGCCTGTGTAATAGCCACGCATACGATGGGAGTCGCCCACTTGTGCCATCATCGCCCACGAAGGATTGCCGAAATTAAACATTGCATTGAAGTCGGCAGCAAGTGTGCAGTCGCGCCAGAGCGGATGATAGTAACTTGCCTTGAAATCGGTGGTTGAGAATGCATAATGATTCCAAAGGAATTTAGGGCGGAAAGTCTGTCCCAAATATAGATAGCAACCTGTGGTGGCATCGGTAATCAAATCGCGAGAATCGTATTCAATGGCAAAGCCCAAGCCGTAATTGCGAAGAACGAGGTCTTGTCCTTCAAGCAATAAAGGATTGGCGATGGTGTCGCTATTCACGTAATCCCACCTAACCTTAGGACCTAACTTCAAACTGCTGCCTATGCTGAAAAGCAATTCTGCCTCAACACTTGCCAAATACTTTTTCTGCATCATTTTGTTGGCCGGATTGTCGCCATTGTCAAATCCCATACCCCAAAAATATGATGGTTGGTATTCGAAATCGACTTGTGTAATCAGTCGAGAGTCGTTGGGAAAGAGAACATTATTTCTCAGCACCAGCGACCAGAAATTGTTGGTGGTGTATGTCACAGCGAGTTGGGCATTAGAGAGCTGGCTCAAACTGTCGCATCCATTCATGCGAAATGAGGCGGCGCCAACCACCGACAATGCCAATCCAGAAGTCGACTCATAATACGGTCCACCTATCACACTAAATGTGTTGGTGCTTTCAGAATGGCCACCATCAAGCGAAAAATAGTCCCACACCTTTTGGAAGAACGTTTTTTTTACAGGCGCAGAAGCCACAGTGTCGGCAACAAGAGAATCGGAGGCAACTGCAGTGGCAGCTTCCACACCCATATTCGATGCCAACAAAAGAAAACTTAGCGCTATAAAAAATTGCTTCATCAATATTCTAAAAAATTATACCAAAATGAGAAATAAAGGTTCTATACGAAAAACAAAACCCTAAGACAATCATTATTGAATAAAATTTCATGCAAAGATAAGAATTTTTAAGGCAATTACCATCAATAAGAATTTGGAAAAAACCAATGTTCGAAAAAATATCTGTAATTTTGCACTCAGTTTCACAACAAATGGTAATGAAATTAAAAGACAACATATATCTGCAACTCTTTTCCACTTTCTTCAAAATTGGAAGTTTCACCTTTGGCGGTGGATGGGCAATGATATCTATCATTCAACGCGAAATCGTGGACAAGCACCACTGGATTGAAGAAGAGGAATTCCTTGACTTGTTGGCCATTGCACAATCAATGCCGGGCATATTGGCAGTGAATATCAGCACGGTGATTGGCGACAGATTAAGAGGCATAAAAGGCAGTGTGGCAGCGGCATTGGGCACCATTCTGCCCTCTTTCATCATCATTTTGATGATTGCCATATTTCTCACCCCCGACACCATCAAGAACGACCCCACCCTCACCGCCATATTCAAGGGCATACGCCCTGCGGTGGTGGCGTTGATTATAGCCCCAGTGATTACTACAGCAAAATCGGCGGGCATCAATCTGAAGACGGTGATTATTCCTATTGCCGTGGCACTGCTCATCTATTCGGGATGGCCCGTGATTTCAAACCCTGTGGTATTCATCATTCTCGGAGCATTGGGCGGCTACCTCTATTTCACTCGCCACCAAATGACACAAAGAAAGGAGGAAAAGAAATGCTGACCACTTACTTGCGCCTCATCTGGGCATATCTTCAAATCGGCCTGTTCGGTTTTGGTGGAGGCTACGCCATGCTTTCGCTCATTCAGCGTCTGGTGGTGGGCAACGACTGGTGCCCCACAATCACCAGCCAAACTTTCACCGACATCGTGGCTATATCGCAAATGACGCCAGGGCCTATTGGCATCAACAGTGCCACGTACATCGGCTATGTGGCCACAGGCAGCGTGATTGGTTCGATTGTGGCTACATTCACGGTGGTACTTCCCCCATTTGTGCTCGTGCTCTGCGCCAGCCATTTCATTGCCCGCCATCAGGAAAGTGCAGTGATAAAAGGCTCGTTTATGGGGCTTCGTCCTGTGGTGGTGGGATTGATAGCTTCAGCTGCGTTGCTCTTAATGAACAAGGAAAACTTCGGCAGCACTTCAATGGAAGTGATAAAAAGCGTGGCCATTTGTTTGGCTTCGCTCGGCACCGTATATTTCACAAAAATTCATCCAATTCTGGTGATAATAGCAGCCGGAATCATTGGTTATTTCATCTTTTAGGCATCAATGAACTACAACGACACTATCGATTTCTTATACAACCAGTTGCCTGCATTTGAACGACAAGGCGGTGACGGGTATAAACCAGGTTTACAAACAAGCCAAGACCTTGATGATTTGGCGGGAAATCCACACCGCGCCTATAAATGCATCCACATAGCCGGCACCAATGGTAAAGGCTCGACCAGCCATCTCATTGCCAGCATTCTGCAAATGCAAGGCTACAAGGTGGGGCTGTACACCTCGCCACACATTGTGGATTTTAGAGAACGAATCAGAGTGAATGGCGAGAAAATCAGCGAGCAAGCCGTGGTTGATTTTACCGAACGCCATCTGAAATCGGGGTACGAAGGCCACCCCTCATTTTTTGAACTCACCTCCACTTTGGCTTTTGAGTATTTTAAAAAGCAGAATGTGGATTTTGCCGTCGTGGAAGTGGGATTGGGCGGACGGCTCGATAGCACCAATATCATCACCCCTATTTTGAGTGTGATCACCAATATTTCCATTGACCACACACAGTTTCTTGGCAATACACCTGCAGAAATTGCCACAGAAAAAGCTGGAATCATCAAAGCGGGGATTCCTTCAGTGATAGGCGAAGCCGAGGGTGAAGTTCGTGCCACATTCGAAGCAAAAGCAGCGGCGGTGCACTCCCCCATCGTTTTCGCCCAAGACAGTCCAGAGGTGATAAGCGGCAAGAGCGTGGGCGGACACTGCGTCATCGAAACAAGGGATTATGAAACCCTCGTCAACGAACTTGGGGGCGAATACCAAATAAAGAACAGCAACACTGTGCTCGCAGCCGTTAAGGCTTTGAAGGGCTTAGGCGTTGAGATTTCAGACGAGGCGGTGAAGAATGGCTTTGCGAATGTGGTGAGGAACACAGGGCTGATTGGCAGATGGCAAACCATCGGAGAAAACCCTCGGGTGATTTGCGACTCTGGCCACAATGTTGGGGCATTCGCCTATATTACCGAGCAACTGAAAAATGAAGACTACGAATCATTGCACATGGTGATGGGGTTCATGGCCGACAAAGATGTGGACAAGGTGCTGGAAATGCTGCCCAAAGATGCTACCTACTATTTCACACAGGCATCCACCCCAAGGGCTATGAAAGCTGAAGAACTGCAAAAAAAAGCAGCAGCCCATGGTTTACACGGCAAGTGCTATACAACAGTGGACAAGGCTAAAAACATGGCGATAGCTGCGGCAGAGACTCACGACCTCGTGTACATCGGCGGCAGCATGTATGTGCTGGCAGAAGCCTTGAAATAGACGAACCATCCGAAAACGGCCCAGCGGAAAAAGGTGGGGATAGTGCGAATTTGCGTCCTTGATAGATGTTTGATAGTCACACAGGTCTACAAGAACGAATAAACTGGGTACGAAAAATAGGAATGACAACTCTTTTTGTGTAGTTGTATTCAAAATGCTTCACACACAATGTTGTAGGGACGCTCGGCTCGAGCGTCCGGTATCTAATAAATTGACAACCAACCACATGCAAAGCGGACGCTTGAGCCAAGCGTCCCTACAAAACATCTTCGTCACATTCCCAAGTTCTGTGTTTGTGAGAAACGTAATCAACATGAGATAACTATCCCCACCTGTTTTCCATGTAGCAGTTTTGGAGGTGCAGAAAAAGGGACCATGCCACTTTTGGCACAGCCCCTCGCCTATAAAACTACTTCCTTAAAAAAACATTATGTATTATTGCATGCCTGCCATGCTTTGGACCTTGCCGATGAAGAGGATAGCACCAGTGGTGCGTTCCCTAATCAGATAGATAAACGGACGGTCGATAACATACTTAATAATTTGAGGGATATCATCAATAACGCCTGTCACCTTCCCTCCTGTTGTGGCAACAGCAATCGTGCCTTCTTCATTCACCTCAATTGAAGTGTTTTGAAGGATCTTTGAAAGGTGTACATTTTTGACTGTTGTCATTTTCCCAAGCTGAGCATTGTCTGACAACACTCTCGACATCCCCATTGCTCTAA
Organism: Bacteroidales bacterium; assembly: GCA_030531495.1. Classification (GTDB taxonomy): domain Bacteria; phylum Bacteroidota; class Bacteroidia; order Bacteroidales; family Muribaculaceae; genus Sodaliphilus. The sequence goes on along the minus strand of JAUNNJ010000003.1, from coordinate 45,238 downwards.
GAGCGTCTTTAAAATCATTATTGTATATGCTCTTGAACTTGGGCATAATCACTTCAGATTCATTTTTGGTCATTTGAGAAAGAACTTGGGCATACTTTTCTCCATTAAGTGCATTGATATAGTCGTTGATTCTTTCGCTCTTCGGCATAATCACCATCATTTGGAACGCCTCGCCGCCATAAGTGAGCTCTAACGCCAACTCTTCTTTGGTGATGCACCCGTTCAGATAACACTCGTCCGACTTCATCATCTTCACCTTTTCACCATTGTTCTGCTTATTGTAGAAAGTGTCGTCATAGGTATTCTTTTTGGGAAAGTATTTCCAAAATCCCCTGAAATACAAACTATTAAGAAGCCATGCACAATCAAAAACTGGATCTACCTCATCAACAATGCCTGGGATAAGGCCGTTGGTCGATTCTTTCACCCAATTATTGATAAGGTCCACAGTTTTCCTGTCGGAGAAGTCCAATGTTTCAACCTTAGCATTAAAGAACGACTTCATGTCAGTCTTGTAGCTTTCTAAAACATTGTAATTCTTGTTGAGCCAAAGCGAATTGGCAACCATGAATTTTGCAGAGCTATTAATTGTGGTGAGCGTGCTGTTCATCGTTGAGTAATAGCTGTTGATATCGTCCAATGAAGTGCCGTCGCCAATTTTTAGCACTGTTGCAATTTCATCGTATGTTTGTCCTTCTGCACCATTAGCGAGCATAGCAAGCACTTGTCCGAGACTGTATGGCGAAACGAATACATTGCCATCTTCTTTGTTGATGGTTTTGAGCACGTCGAAAGCGAAATCGTTACTTTGGCTTAGCACCTTTTGCTGTGGAGCCGTTAGCTGGATACTATATTGTGCAGGCTTCTCGTTCTCAACATTAGGCTCGTCGCTATTGTTGCAGGAGGTAAATGCCATCATCGCGCATGCACAAATGATAGAGCTGTAAAGAAATGTTTTTTTCATATTGTCTATTTTTTTGATGAGTGATAAATGATGTTCTAATTCTCTACTATGTCTGCATATTCACTTGCCTGAAGGACCCCTTGAAATACATTTCCTTCAGCAGTTTCGATGGAGATAGAATAGTCGCTTTTTCCGTCCACCACAAGGGGGAACTTTGCAACCGAAGATGTTGCATAATAATCAACATCAGCATAAGGATTTGAAATCGTAACCGTATGATAGCCTATTGGCTGAACGCCAAAATTGATGGAAATAATAGAGGACGTTGTTTCATAAACAACAACAGGTTCATATAGATGAGGCAGACTATTTCCCGAATTTCTTATAATAATGACACGTTTGTAATTAACATCGGCCGAGTTATCGCTGTTGCATGAAGAGAATGCCACCGCCGCGCATGCGCAGATGATAGAGCAATAATTGAGCAACTTCTTCATATAAATGTTTGTATTCATTTTCATCACTGTTATAATTTTTTATCAGCAAATGGGGTTGGTAATTCATTTTGCGGGCAAAAATACAAATCACCATTCTCACATGCGACAGCCAGTGCCAGCGTTATCCACAATCCTAAACATTTTTCACACCGATTACCTAAGCATTAACTATTTTTACCACCAGGGCACCAATAACATTAACTATGATCAACTAAAATCTTATCCATGCCCTGATGTACCTTCTAAGGGAAATTGTTGCACTTATTGCATGCCTGCCATGCTTTGGACCTTGCCGATAAAGAGGATAGCACCAGTGGTGCGTTCCTTAATCAGATAGATAAACGGATGGTCGATAGTGAATTCTTTCGGAAGGAATCCAGGAGAGGTGTCTCCATAATCTACCCTTGTGACAGCTGCCGCAACTGAGCCTTCTTCATTCACCTCAATTGTGGTTTTCTGAAGCACGTCGGTCACGCACAATCCATCATGTTCTGAAATTTTCGGAAATTGTGCAGCGTCGCCAAATGCTCTTAAAATGCCCATTTTTTCGAGTGGAGCCTTTAAATTATTATTGTAGGTCTGTTTAAACTTTGGTAAAGACGCTACGGCACGACTCTGTTTCATATACGAAAGCAGTTCCGTATATTTCGCACCGTTGAACGATGCGATGTATTCGTTGATTTTCTGTTTTTTGGGCATAATTACCATCAATTGGAAAGCCTTGCCTCCGTAGTCAAATTCCACAGCAAGTTCGTCGTCGGTAGTGCATCCGTTAAAAAGAGCCTCTGCCGATTTCATCATTTTCACTTTTTCGTTGCGGTCGAACTGGTTGCGGAAAATATCGTCATGCGTTTTTTCCTTTTTGAAATAACTCCAAAGCCCTTTGAAGTACACACTATTAATGAGCATGGCGGCATCTGCACCCACACTGCATTTGTCTACAATGCTTGGAATAAGGCCTGCAGTCTGCTCGGTAACCCAATCATTGATTAGCGCAAAAGATTTGCTGTCGGAGAAGTCGAGACTTTCAACCTTCGCACCAAAGTGACTCTTCATATCGGATTTGTAGATGTCCAGAATGTTGTGTCTTTTGTTCGTCCACAGCGAATTGGCAACAGCAAATTGCGATGAGCACTTGATGCTCGTTAGAGCGGTGTTCATGTCTGCATAATAGTTGTTGATATCGTCCAATGAGGTTCCATCACCAATTTTTAGCACTGCAGCAATTTCATCGTAAGTTTGTCCTTCGGCGCCATTAGCGAGCATGCCGATAGCTTGTCCGAGGCTGTAGGGCGACACGAACACATTGCCATCTTCATTGTTGATGGTTTTGAGCACATCGAAGGCGAAATCGTTACTCTGGCTCAGCACCTTTTGCTGTGGTGCCGTAAGCTGGATACTATATTGTGCAGGCTTCTCGTTCTCAACATTAGGCTCGTCGCTATTGTTGCAGGAGGTAAATGCCATCATCGCGCATGCACAAATGATAGAGCTGTAAAGAAATGTTTTTTTCATATTGTCTATTTTTTTGATGAGTGATAAATGATGTTCTAATTCTCTATTATGTCTGCATACTCACTTGCCTGAAGGACTCCTTGAAATACATTTCCTTCAGCAGTTTCGATGGAAATAGAATAGTCGCTTTTTCCGTCCACTACAAGGGGAAACTTTGCAACCGAAGATGTTGCATAATAGTCAACATCGGCATAAGGATTCGAAATCGTAACCGTATGATAGCCTATTGGCTGAACACCAAAGTTGATGGAGATAGTGGAAGACGCTGCTTCATAAGCGACAACTGGTTCATATAGATGCGGCAGACTATTTCCTGAATTTCTTATTATAATGACGCGTTTGTAATTAACATCGTCCGGGGTATCGCTGTTGCATGAAGAGAATGCTATCGCCGCGCATGCGCAGATGATAGAGCAAGAATTGAGCAACTTCTTCATATAAATGTTTGTATTCATTTTCATCACTGTTATAATTTTTTATCAGCAAATGGGGTTGGTAATTCATTTTGCGGGCAAAAATACAAATCACCATTCTCACATGCGACAGCCAGTGCCAGCGTTATCCACAATCCTAAACATTTTTCACACCGATTACCTAAGCATTAACTATTTTTACCACCAGGGCACCAATAACCTTAACTCGGAAAATTCATTAGAATCAAATGTTAATATTTAATATCGGGATTCATTAATTTGAATTGTTGGACTATGCAAAATTACCAAATAAACAAAAACTATTCCAAAAAACTCGTGTATTATCTTTATCCGTATCTTATTGATAATCAGAACTTTCAATTATTCACGAGTATTATTACAGCTAATCATTTGGTAATCAAACGATTGCAAACAAAAGGGACGGTTGTTAAAAATGTATAACGCATTTAATTAGCTGGTAATTAACTACATGCGCGCTTTTTTATGACTTTTTTAAATGTTTTGTGGTATGTCGGCTATTGATTTAGAGTGATTTACTTTCTCTGCTATCAATTTTTTCTTGAGATGAATGCTGCGAGGTCTGTCGCAATTTGAGTACACCCAAATGATGGCATTAGGGAATTTGGAAAGTTCAAGGCAGATGATATTGATTTCTTCTGCTTTCAACTTGAAGTCGCCTTGTTGTAATTTTTCCACAAGATTGTTGTAGCGAATGTTGATGTAGCGGTGCAGTCGCGAAAAGAATTCCTCATCAAACATTTCGTGGATTTTCTTATTTTTCTCTGTGGATGTAGTTTTATAGTGATTTAGCAAATTGCCCATCACTTCAGAGTAGCATTCAAGGCTTGTATCGATCGACGAAATGATTTGCTCCACTTGCTGACCATCTTCCTCTCCTTTTTGCTTGAGAGCTTCAAGTTCTTCAAACGAAGTTGCCATGTTTTGCTTAAGCGAATTCACCTCCTGCTGCAACTTCTTAGCGAATTGCTTGTTGCGTCGGGATTTAAACACAAGGCACAAAATCACAATCAAGCCCACTGCACCCATGATAGCCATCCACTTCACACGCTGGCTATTCAGTTTCTGCTCATGTTCCAAATCCACTTCGTTTTCTATGGCAATAATGCTATTGTCGGTCAACATGGAATCAATGGAAGTGTTGATGGTGTCGCACTTCAAAGTATATTCTTGAGAATGAGCGAAGTCGTGTGTTGCATTTGCTAAATATGTAAGACATGAGAGCATTTGCAGAGAATCTGCTTGAGTTTGAGCGGGAGGTGCTTGATTCAGAATGTTTTTTGCTGAATCTATTTCATGTAATTTCAAGTAAGATTGGCATGCAATATAGTATGCGTCGCTTTCTTTAAAATCTGAAGTAAAATTTCGTATAGATTTATGCGCGAAATTTATAGATTTGGAGTATTCTTTTTTCAAATAGTAGACGTGTGCAAAATCGATATACTTTTTGAAAATCGTTGTAGAATCCCCAGAATTTTGAGCAATATGTATGCTCTTTTGTATATACTCAACGGCGCTATCTACATTTAGGGTGATATAGAGTTTGCCTAACTGATCGTAGCAAAATGGGAGATACTGATTTTCTATAGGGAAATTTTGAGCGGCAAGTTTCAAATGCTTTATCGCCTCTTGATGTTTGAGGGTGGATTTATAAATGCCGCTGATTCGGAAATGTATAAACCCTTTGTGGAAATTGTCGTGTCCAGGGCAAGCATATTGAGCCTCTTTGTAGCAGCGCATTGCGGCTTTATTATCGCCCAGCTCTTCCATTACACACCCTTTATACAGGAGGGAGCGCATACGGTGGTCGGGGTTGGCACCGTCGTGGTCGTAGTGGTTTACGGCAATGTTGATGATACTGTCGGAGGTGGCAGGACGATAGGCCTTATAGTGGGCGATGGTGGTGAGCAGCGCATGGTAGGCACGGTCGTCGTCGGTTGTGAGCGAGTCGGCAGTATATGCCGCCAGCAGCTCACAAGCGCTGTCGGGATTTTGCATAATAAGCGAATCGATGCCTACGAGCGACACACGGTCGGCATGCCTTCCGCACGAATTAATCGCACAGGTAAGCACTAATAAAATCAATATGGAGAACCACTGTTTCATTCCTATAGAGCAAAAGTAGCGAATTTGTCTGTAATTTCAAAATTTTCATGCGATACATTTGTTCGCGCCCCCAGGGCGACAGGGAAACGAGGCGGTTGGGACTTTTGAGTATAGCGAGGAGATTGGCGGTAATTTTCTCGATTTTATTCGATTACCGCTATTACATCAAATTGGATGAGGGTGTTTTGCGGAATTTCTTTCACCGCCATGCTGGTGCGTGCGGGGTATGGTTCCTTGAATTCACGCGCGTAGATTTCGTTCATCTCGCTGAAAAGATACATTTCAGAAAGAATCACAGTGGTTTTCACCACATTGTCGAGAGTGGCACCAGCATCGGCAAGGATGTTGCGCACATTCTCAATCACCTGCATGGTCTGCGCTTGGATGCCTTCTGGAATCTGCCCGGTTTCGGGATTAACGGGCAACTGGCCCGACACGAAAATCATATTACCCACCTTGATGGCATTGCTGTAAGCACCGATTTCTTGAGGCGCATTCTTTGCTGAAATTTTCTGTTTCATATCACTATTTTTCTGATTTATCGTTTTTTAGTAAATCGCCTACCAAGACCGATTCGTCGGCTTTTGCCATCTTGGCATACGATGCGGAAAACTGCTGGTCAGCAACCGAAAGGAACCGGCTGCTACCTACCGCCGACAACCTACGTTTCACTTCCTTCAATGTCATTTTGTGGATTGCGAAAGCTGGCTGATAGGCTTCTGTGCCTTCTGTGTGCTTCACTTCGGAAACGAGTCCTGCCTTCATTAGGCGCTTGAGCACACGGTTGACCAAAACAATAGGAATTTTATATTGTCCTCCTGCCAGATCGTCTTTTGTGAGTGGCGACTCCTGCTCTTGGAACCGCTTCACGACTACCGCCAGCGACATGATGGTGATTTCGTCGTAATAGGCATCGGATATGCTTTCCACATCGTCGTGATGGCTATAGTTGAACCCATAGATATTCTGGAGCGAATAGGTCATCACAGCGCCCATCAGCACAAGCATCCACGAAATCTGCATCCAGAACAGCAGAAGTGGCAAAAATGCGAAACTGCCATAGATGGCGTTATAACTTGAAACAAGCATCTGCCCTTCCACAAATATCCATTGCACGAGGAAAAACAACGAGCCAAACACCATGCCCGAAATGAAAGCGTAACGGAAATTTACCTTCGTGTGAGGCAAAAGCCAAAAAGCAAATGTGAACATCAGCCATACGAGGAGGATGGGAACACAGTCGAGCACCACCGAAACCACTGGAGAGAACGCCACAGGCAACGCATCCTGTACCATAGACGACATGAATAACGTGAGACCCGCAGAGCATATCATCAACACTGGAATGAAGACGAAAAGCGCGGTGTAGTCGGTGACTTTTCTGTAGAATGGACGACCGTGGGCTATGCCCCAAACTTTATTGAACGAGCTTTCCACGCTACTGATAAGCATTATGAGAGTGTAGAGCAAAACAATCAAGCCGATGCCCACAAAAGCGCCTTCGCTGGCATGCGAAAGATAGCGGTCGACAAACGAGAGTGCCGACTCAAGGGCTTTACGCTGTGAGGGAAAATACGACATCAACTGACCATGCACCAGATTCTGAAATCCGAAACCACGAGCAATGGCAAACAGCATTGCCAGAGCCGGGACTACAGCCAAAACAGTACGGTAAGTTAGTGCGCAAGCGCGCTCCTGCACCTCTTGGTTGAAGAAACACCTCACCGCCAAGTTTGCTGCCTTCACAATTTTGGAAACACGCCCAGCATCATCCACATTCCACACATCGTGGGTGCAAAAGCGATATGCCTTTGTGCCAGCTTCAATTATCGACTGAAAAAATGATGGCTTGGTTTCTGACATGATTAGGTTATATTGTTGAATACGTCGTGCTCTCTGGGAGAAACGTGGTTTATAAGCAAGAAAAAAAAGAAAAAACAGTACAGCTATAAGCCGGGTTATGTAGCCGCACCCATGAAGCGCGACCGTCTGTCATTTATCTGTCCGACATGTTGCCATGCCGATATAGCAGTCTACCCCTCGACAATGGGCGAGCAACCCTTAAATGCCGATATACTTGACCTTGCAACTCACAGGTAGTGCGGCACACCATGTCGCCATGATGCCCGGTGAGCTCTTACCTCGCCTTTTCACCCTTACCCTCACCGAAATGAGGGCGGTAATTTTCTGTCACCTTAACCCTAAAGTCGCCCCCAGCTTCCCGTTAAGAAGTGTGATGCTCTATGTTGCCCGGACTTTCCTCTCGATATTCCCCGCCGAAGCAAGGAAACACGAGCGACAGACCGCCATACTGTTTTTTTAATTTATGTGCAAAGATAGTGATTTTTTTCCTTATAGGCGTAATTTACGTCCTACATAGGGAATCATTTCAAGAAATCACGGATAGCTTTCAAAGGAATTCCGAGATTGAAATTGTCGCTTTTTGCGTATTTAGCAAAATTCACTGCCACCAATTCGCCTTTTGCATTGAGCACTGGGCTTCCACTCGACCCTTGCACAGTGGCTATATCATATAGCACACGTTCGCCATCGGGCTGCTGCGTAACCCTGCCTTCTGTGAGCTGGGAAAGAATGCCCCGTTTCGTGTAGCTCAATTCCACACCGGCATTGTAGCCAATCATGTAAAGCGGATCGCTGATGCCCAGATTGTCTTTAGCTGCAAACGCGTCGAAAATATAGGCATTCGACGGAGTGGCTCCATTGGTGAGTTTGAGCAATGCCAAATCCACTTCCTGAGCGCCCGATGTGCGAATCACACGACAGGGGTGCTTTTTAAGGAAATCGTATTCGTCTTTTGGACTTGAGCCTTCAAGAGCGATACCCAATTCACATACGGGATTAATAACAATTCCGCGAGGGTCCTTAATCTGTTCCAGCATTTCTACAGCCTCTTGAGCCTCGTTGTATTCCTTCTCCATCTGCTCGGCTGCTGCTGCGAGTTCACGCAGGCGATTTTCGTCGGTAGTCACCAAATCACCATATTCGTCATAGCCAGCAATGCTGTTAGCCTCTTCCTCGGCCTGGGCATATGCCACACGCAATTCCTCCATATATTCGCCGGCACGCTGTTGCAATGCCGACATAATGGCTGCAAACTTCTCCTTCACAAGATCCTTGTCGATTGGAGGCGAAGCCACGTGGCGGTTGGTGAGCAGACTACCTTTGTCGTCAATAAAGAATGCCGTACCGAAACTAATGGCTGGTTCTTTTTTCACATCTTCCACATTTTCGGTGAAGCCTTCAATATCGCCGTCTTCATCAAGACCTGTAAAATACAAAGTGTAGCCCGATGGTAATTTCATTTCATAGTAATACTTGTTGATGACCATCACCACACCCGACTTTTGCTCCTCATATAATTGTTCAGGAGTCTTAGTGCAAGCACTTAGCAAAAGCAATAACATGACACCGATGCCTAATATTTTCTTCATATTGCTGTCGATATATTTATTTGTGACCAAAATTAGTAAAAATTCTTTATTCCCACATTAAATAATATAATAAAAAACTTACAATATATCCCCTTTATACCACTGAGAGCTGTAGCATCTTCATGCATTGATGCAATGTGCAGTAATGTGAAAAAAACAAGGCGTTTCGCTTAATGAATATAAAAAGTGGTGTTTAGAGTATTAATTTAGTTTAAAAACACGCCAAAAGGTATTGACAATTTGAATTATTGATGTACTTTTGGGCAACTTTTTAAAAGTTAAATTTTAACTATTCAAATTTTAAATACAGAAACAATTTAACATATCTAATATGAAAAAGAGCAGAAAATTAGCATTCGCGACAATTGCGAGTTCAGTTTTACTGAGTGCTACCACCGCTTTCGGTGTGACAAAAGCGACTATCAACGATCAGTTTATCTCTTCAGAAGAACAGGCAGAAGGCTTTGTGAAAACTGCAACGAGAGGCTTGGCCGGACATCCCGACTTCACAGAAGTGGCAGAACACACCATCAACTCTGTGGTTTCAATTAAAAATTACGCCAATGCGCGTCAACAACAATATCAAGACTGGGGCGGTTTTGACCCATTCGAATTCTTCTTCGGCCCTGGTATGGGTGGACAACAACGCAAGCAACAACAGCCAAAACAGAAAAGCGAGGGTAAACCTCAACTGCGCGGTTCGGGCTCTGGCGTAATCATCAGCGCCGACGGCTATATCGTGACCAACAACCACGTGGTGGATGGCGCAGACAAACTTACAGTGACCCTTAACAACAACGATGAATACAGCGCTCGCGTGATTGGCACCGATGCCAATACCGATTTGGCACTTATCAAAATCACTCCAGAAAAGGGAAAAAACCTTGAACCTATTGTGTTTGGCAACAGCGACGACGTGAAAGTGGGCGAATGGGCAATTGCAGTGGGCAACCCATTCGGTTTTAACTCAAGTGTGACAGCCGGTATCATCAGCGCCAAAGGCCGTGGCGTGAACGAAGGCAACGTGGGTATCAAATCATTTATCCAACATGATGCAGCTGTGAACCCCGGCAACAGTGGTGGCGCACTCGTGAACACCAACGGCGACCTCATCGGTATCAACACTATGATTTATTCACAGACTGGCAACTATGCTGGTATTTCATTCGCAGTGCCAAGCAACATCGTGAAGAAAATCGTGACCGACTTGAAGCAATACGGTACAGTGCAACGTGCAGTGCTCGGCATCAGCTACGAAGAACTCAACGCTGAAAAGGCAAAAGAGCACAAGATTACAGCTACCAAGAGTGGTATCTATGTGGCTAAGGTGAGCGATGACGGAGCTGCCATGGAAGCAGGTATCAAGGAAGGCGATGTGATTGTGAAACTCAACGGCGCTGACGTGAAGAACAGTGGTGAATTGCAAGAACAGATGAGCAAACTCCGCCCAGGCGACAAAGCTACAATCAGCTACTACCGCGACAACAAACTTAAGAATACCACCGTTACATTCAAGAACGACCAAGGCACTACCAGCATCACTAAGAGCAGCGACTTCACTTCACTCGGCTGTGCATTCATGGCACTCAGCAGCAAGGACAAGGAAGAGCTCAACATCTCTAACGGTGTGAAGGTGACTGCATTGAAGGATGGTAAGTTTAAGGCTAATGGCATCAAGAATGGCCTCGTAATCACCGCTATCAACGACCAAGCCGTGAACAGCAGCGACGATGTGGAAGAAATCTACAATACTATCATGAAGTCGAAAGATGCCGACAAGGTAATGGTAATCAAGGGCTTCTATGAAACCGGTCGCAAGGTATACATTGCAGTAAACATCGCAGACGAAGAAGAATAATCTATTCTCCACATACTAAAGCTAACGCCGGAGTACCCCACTCCGGCGTTTCTTTTTTCAATCACCATCACGATATATATAAGCAATCAAGAATTCAGGAATTAAAGAGTTTATTTTTGGTTGTTATATTATAGGGCCAGCGAATAGCGAAGATTCATGAATTTCAAAGTTCGCTTTGGGTTTCTTGAAAGTTTTATCAAGAATTAAAGAATTAAGGAATTTATTTAATGGCAAAAAAACAAAGAAGAATTCTTCAATTCTTGACCATTATCCTATAAACAAACCAGATAATTTAAATTTTTGAATTTAATATTTTTTTGTTCACGAGCCAACGATATTCAAGACTCTTTGTGCCGAAGTTTAGCACTACTCCAAGTTTGTGTTTCCCTACGTGAAGATAATTTATTAGTTGTGACTCAAACTCTCCAATAATCTCGGAGTGGGTCTTAAATTCCACGCCAATCTTTCCCCAAAGCAAAAAGTCGTAATAAAAATCATGCTTCAGTGTCACACCATGAAAGACAACCTGTATATGTTTCTCTCGCTCGTAAGGGATGCCATTCTCTTTTAGAATGACTTCAAATGCATCTTGATATACTTTTTCTTTAAAACCACAGCCCAATTCGTTATGCAGCTGGTAGGCAAGTTCAATAATCTTGTTACTTTCTTCTGGATATATCATTTTCGTTAGTGTTATGAATTGGGTATAAAATTATAACAGAATAGTGATATTTGCAAGTGTTCACCAATGCAGCACAAAAGAATCACACAATAAAAATCAAGAATTCAGGAATTAAAGAATTTGTTTTTGGTTTAATTGATAGTCACACATAAATCCCAAACATTCCTTAATTCTTTAATTCCTTAATTCTTGACTTAATTCTTGATATTTTTTCTTGATTTTTTTCTTGAGAATTCGTGGTTTGGCACGGTTTATGCACATTAATATATGGATACCAAAACACAGGAGTGTCGAAGCACAATCTATTAAGAAGAGTGATAATATAAATCAAGAAAAACAAAAAGGCTTACCTGACACAACCTCAAAATGGTAACGAGTATGGCAGTATCCACGCAAGTGGGTATTGCAGAGAGAACACATCGTTATACTTTTAACTTTAAATTTTTAATTTCAGAATGCGACAACTTAAAATCGGAAACTCAATCACCGTACGCGAACCTATTCTTGACACCTATTTGCAAGAAATCAGCAGAATAGAGATGATTACGATGGATGAGGAAGTGGAACTCGCTCAAAGAATCAAGCAAGGCGACCAAAAGGCCTCTGAACGATTGATTACTGCCAATTTACGCTTTGTGGTGTCGGTGGCTAAGCAATACCAGAACAAGGGATTGAGCTTGTGCGACTTGATTAACGAGGGCAACATCGGTCTCATCAAGGCTGCGCAAAAGTTTGACGACACTTTTGGCTTTAAATTCATCTCCTACGCAGTGTGGTGGATTCGCCAATCCATTCTGCAAGCCGTGGCAGAGCAATCGCGCTTGGTGCGCCTTCCTATGAATCAGGTGGGCACCATCAACAGCATCAACAAAGCCATCACTGCCTTTGAGCAACAGCACGAACGCTACCCTTCGCAAGACGAATTGGCTGAAATCCTCGACTTGTCGGTCGACAAAATTCAAAGCTCAATGAGCGCTAACGGGAAGTCGCTGTCGATGGACGCACCATTCTCGGAAAAGGACGACAGCAACAGCCTGCTTGACGTACTTTCGAATGACGACGAGCCGTCAACCGATTCAACTCTTCAAAGAGAAGACCTCTCGAAAGAGATACACCGCTCACTCGCACAACTCACAAGCCGTGAAAAAGGCATTCTCTGTATGGCATTTGGCATTGATGGCCCACAGAAAAGCCTCGAGGAAATAGGCGTCATCTACGATTTGACCCGCGAGCGCGTACGCCAAATCAAGGAACGCGCCATCCGCCGACTTCGCGGAAGCAAAAGTTCGAATTTGGTGCCTTTCATCTGCCAATAGAAGAAAGATTGATGCACAGCACATACTAAACTGCTGATTTTTGAGTTAATAAATATGTGAAGCAGGACGATGATACTATGAACACACATTATAGTAATCACCGTCCTGCCCTTTTTATAATTACACGACAGACAAAGAAATATGAAGAAATTTCTACTCATCTTATCACTTGCTATCGCGACTAAGACTTTTACATTGGCTGAGCGTATCACGCCGGCGGAAAAAAATATCATAGCAAAAGAGCTCCGCGGCACGAGTAAAACACAGCCTGTGAACGTGTATGAAGCAATTGTCGATGCTAAAGCCTACCTGCGTCCGTCGCTAAAGTCGGCAAGAATTGCAGAACAGACCATCAAGAAAGGCGACACAGTGCTCGAGGAATGTGGTGCTTCCTCTTTTATGCCCTATAAAACTAATTGGTATAAATGGGAATGGCGAGGAGAAGAATGTTACTATCTAAAAAAGGATTTCAAAAAAATCACATACAATTGCATTGACCAAATCGCCACATTTAAGCAAAAGAAATTGGTGTTTGGCAATAAGAACGGTGACCAAATCACCATTTCCCGACTTGATAAAAATGGGCACAAACTCAGAGATGCCTATGGTGAAAACGGGGATTCTTATGATGGCGACATTTATATTGTGAACCATTTCTCCGACAGCCCCGACATCCTTGAGGTGGCTGATGGCAAAATATCACTGTCGGGCATGAGCAGGTGGTTTTCTCGCGACCCAGAAAACCAAGAAGACAAAGAGGGTGTGGTGGTAGACGGAAAGCTCACTTGCGACGGATTCGTTTTCACTTTCGGTGACCCAGATTTCTATGTGCAACTCAAATATGTGCCATCAAAGAATGCGCTATTATCTGGTGGCGAATTGTATTATTTAGTGGAAAGTGAATAATATTTAGGCTTTGTGCCTTATAATATAAATATTTTTTTGTAACTTTGCAAGCTCAAAACTCTATTTTCAATAAATGAGACAACTTAAGATTACAAAGTCGATCACCAATCGCGAGAGCGCTTCTCTCGATAAGTACTTGCAGGAAATTGGCCGCAAGGACCTTATCACCGTAGACGAAGAAGTGGAACTCGCTCAAAAGATTAAACAAGGTGATCAGGCAGCCCTCGACAAACTTGTAAGCGCGAATCTCCGATTTGTAGTATCTGTGGCAAAACAGTATCAAAACCAAGGATTGAGTCTTCCCGACTTGATTGACGAAGGTAATCTCGGCCTCATCAAGGCAGCCCAGAAATTCGATGAAACTCGCGGCTTCAAGTTCATCTCTTACGCTGTATGGTGGATTCGTCAATCCATTCTCCAAGCATTGGCAGAGCAATCGCGCATCGTGCGTCTTCCTCTCAACCAGGTGGGTTCGCTCAACAAGATTGGTAAGGCACTTCAACGTTTCGAGCAAGAAAACGAACGCCGTCCTTCACCAGCAGAATTGGCTGAGCAACTCGACGTGCCCGTTGAAAAGATTGCCGACACAATGAAGGTTTCAGGCCGCCACGTATCGGTCGACGCTCCATTCGTTGATGGTGAAGACAACAGTCTGCTCGACGTGCTTCCTAACGAAGATTCTCCAATGGCCGACTCTTCACTTAACCAAGAATCACTTTCTAAGGAAGTGAATCGCGCCCTTGAACAACTGAATCCTCGCGAACGCGACATTTTGAAGATGTTCTTCGGTATTGGTTGCCAAGAAATGACGCTTGAAGAAATTGGTGCTAAGTTCGACCTCACTCGCGAACGCGTACGCCAAATCAAGGAGAAGGCTATCCGCCGTCTTAAAGGCCAAAAGAGTAAACTTCTTAAGTCATATTTGGGATAACCCGTTCCAAAAATCAAAGATTTACACGCTCTGGAAGATTTTCTTCTGGAGCGTTTTTTTTACTATACCACCAAAAGAAATGCCGACGAAGCTAAATTGCAATCGTCGGCACTTTTATCTTACTTAAGATTTTGACGGAATTATTCCTTGGTTACCTTCTCGCCGTAAATGGTTTTGAAATCATCTTTCATTGAAATGGTTACCCAGTTTTTCTCATCGCACGAAGCTTTCATCTTCGCTGCCTTAGCAGGATTGCCATATTCACGCACCACATCATCGGCAAGCACGCAGAATGCCATACTTGGATAACGGTTTTTCACAACGGAATACTCAAACATACTAAAATCGCCCGACGAATTGCCGAAAGCCAAAATTGGCTTGAAACCGATTTCGCGCACGATGGCACTTACCTTGTTCATTTTCAAATTTTTCACATACATTGCGCCACGAATCACGTCGTCGGTTGGCTTGAATGAATAGTCCCAGCCTTCTTTTTCGCCCTGGGTGGTGGCATAGGTATGAATGTCGGAGCCAATAATGTGGTTTCGGCCAAACGCCAAAGCCCCTTCTGTATATACACGAGTTACTTGGCGTTCGCTACCAGAGATTACATAAGTGGTAAATCCGTTTGCAGCAAGATAGCCAACCACCTCTGCCATTGGCAAATAGATAGCTTCACCCCACTGAAGGTTTTTCATTCCTTCTACAGGTGCCTTCATAAAATCGAGCGTGTAGTTGCGATACTGCTCTGGAGTCATCCCGGCAAACACATCATTTTGCGCAATGGCTTCGGTCCACATCATATCGCCAGGCACCGAACGAGCATATACAGCCTTCTTGATGATTTCAGCAGTGGCAAGTTGTTCTTTCGTGGGTTTGAAAGTAGGGTCATCAAACACGCGGTGCAAATACATCATCCATTCAAAATACGAAGGAGCGGTTTCGCACACGAGGGTGCCGTCGAGATCAAACACAGCCACACGATCGGACTGAGGCACAAATCCATCGCTTGAAGGATTGGTGACATTTTCCACAAAACTCTTGAGCTTAGCCAATGGCACACTACCCTCTGACCAATAACAGAACTTGCCTTCAACGCCCACATTTTGCCCAATTTTTGCGATTTCATCGCGCGTTTCGGCCACCATCACAGATGGAAGAGCAAGGGCAACAATACTTACTAGTGATAATATTTTCTTTTTCATAATCGTAAAAGTTTTCAAGCAAAAGCCAGAGTGCCACAAGATGTAGTGCTCTGGCTAAAATATCTTTTGACAAGACAAATTTACAAATTATTCTTCATTTATCACCCGACGACACGAAGTTTTCTGGGTTAAAACGCTTTACTCGCCTTCTTCCGGTTCCACATCCGAATCGTAGGTGTAACGCTCCACAAACTCAATCACAGGTGTAAGCTTTTTGAGTTTCTCACGGTCGGCAACTGTTTCGATTGGGAACCCTTCGGTGAGTTGTGGCATAAGCCAAGAGTTGTTCCACACATCCACATCTTTCCCCGACACCAATTGACAAAGGCGCATCGGATAAGGCGCAACGCCTTGAATACGCTCCACTTGGTAGGTGATATGCTGCAACCAAAGTTGAGTATAGTTTGAATTAGGCAATTTCCTGAGTTTTCTCACCACACTCATAAAAATACTCCATTTTTCAGCCTCATCCGTCACAGAATTCACCATTCGGCTAACCACACGCAGTGCGTAGGGAACCGACGACACATTTTCAACTGCAATTTGTGTGGCTATTGCCGCGAGTGCACGTACGCTCTCCACGATTCTGCCAGGGCGCTCAATGTATCTTGGTTCAGGGGCTTTTTCCTGCTTATCTTCTTCCGGTTCATCATTCGATTCATTGTCTGAATCACAGAAGAGTTGCGACAAATCCAATGATGATATTAATTCTACCCTACGGGGCTTCAGTGTTTCGATTACCCGCTTGTCGAAATCATTGAGCAACACTTTCAGATAGCCACAGTTAGGATGACGACGAGAGAACATCAGAATGTAGAGCAAATGCTTCTCTAAGCCACGGAACGCACACCAGTCTTTATTAACAATGGGCGTGTTGTAGATATAATCCAGCTTCTCCGGTTTGATGGAATCGGTGATGATGGAATCGCTCATCTTCGTTTTTTTGCTATTCATTCGGAAATTGAGCGATTCGAGCACTTCCTGAAGGTGGTAGAAAATATGCTCCAGCTGGTCCTTGTCGTTACAGAACACACGATAGTCGTCGCGATAGCGCAAAATCTTGTAGTCGGCTGTGATTTCAGGATCGGCCTTAATGGTTTCATAAAGCAACAGGTCGGAATAGCCCAACACTATTTCTGCTACAAAATCAAATACAGCACTACCTTGCGGTATACCAATGTTGTGTCCCTTCTGCATGGCACCGAGGAGAGTTTTAATGTTGGTGGACAACGCTTTGTTGCTATCGGTTTCAAACGCCGTGTCTTTAAGCGCCAAAGCCCAATCAATGGATTGAGGGATGATGGTGCCGTAACAATTGGTAATGTCGGTCACAAACATATAGCGATAGTCGAGCGACAATTCCACCGACTTACGCTCCATATTGCGCCACCAGCTAAACACTGTAGTGGAGTTGAAAAACTTTTCATTAAAATTTCTCACGACAGGAACAGAACACGCCTCAATATCGGGCACTCGATACTTGGAGAAACAATTTTTGATGGCATCCCAATTAGTAGCCAACTCTCTGACCAGAAAATAATACAGATAAGGATTGGCGAGCATCATCGGGCGCACGGCGTAATGCCCGTCTTTGTTGAGCAAAATGTCAAGATTCACATCAGTCACATTAGCAGGGTTTTGATTGATGCACTCCTCATAAAGCTTGTCTGCTACAGTGTCTTTCACAAATTGGAGAACCGCATCGAAATTGTAATACTCCGGCAGTTCAAAACCGTGGTACTGGCGAGAATTAAGGAAATACTTTAATACTTACTTCATCACTCTTTAGAGAAAGAATCGTTTGAGTCGTATCAGTCATTTGCTTTTTGTTTTATAAGGTTAAAAAAAATACGGTAGGCAATATGCCATGTTTCTCGACGAAGGGATGAAGCAAAATGAATGCCAATAAAAGCGACTTTTTGCCATGAAAAGAAAAATCATCCAAAAATAATTGCTGATCACGTGATTTTTCGCTAAATTTGAGAAACAAAAAAGTGACAAAGCGGCAAAACGCCCTGAAAATTGTGATTAATGATGAAAAAAAAGATTATTATGGGATTATTCTCTGCGATACTCGCTTTGGCTGGATGCAAGGCCAATGCTGGCGACAAGGCGTACGAATCGGTGGAAGTGACAAAATTTGCGGAAGTGATTAGCGACAGCACTGTCACACGCCTCGACGTACGCACTGCAGAAGAATACGCAGAAGGCCACATTGAAGGTGCGCTCAACATCGATGTGCTTGCCGACGGATTTGAGCAAAAAGCAGAACAGGCACTTGCCAAAGACAAGACCGTGGCACTCTACTGCCGCAGCGGACGACGCAGCAAGAAAGCTGCCGACATCCTGAGCAGCAAAGGCTATCAAGTGGTGGAACTCAACACCGGTTACCAAGGTTGGACTGGCGCCGGACAACCCGTGGTGAAATAATTCCTGGGGGTATTCTTGCACTACAATGTCAACACACATATAATTATATAAACGTAGCATATTCGTTTCGAAAATTGCTATAAAACAGTTCAGCGCCTTCGCAAACAAGCAGCTAACAACCCTACAAAAAACGGTGGACTCCTAAAAAATGGTGGTTTCTTGGTGTAGTTTGCTGATTTTTGGTAACTTTGCGAACAGATTTAGATTTAAATGAGTTCACTTTTCGGCAAAAT
The DNA here is from genome assembly GCA_030531495.1 of Bacteroidales bacterium. Classification (GTDB taxonomy): domain Bacteria; phylum Bacteroidota; class Bacteroidia; order Bacteroidales; family Muribaculaceae; genus Sodaliphilus. The sequence continues at coordinate 26,751 of JAUNNJ010000003.1, read as the reverse complement.
ACTTGACACTCGTCCAAAGCCCAACGAGGCAATTGGGCATATTGAACTTCTCGACACCACACTCCGTGATGGCGAGCAGACATCTGGTGTGAGTTTTTCTACGGCAGAAAAACTGAGTATTACGCGCATGGTGCTCACGAATCTTCGCGTTCCGCGCATTGAGATTGGCAGTTGCCATGTGTCGATTGGAGAATTTGAATCGGCAAAATCCATCTGCCAATGGGCTGCAGATAATAACATGCTCGACCGCATTGAGATTCTCGGCTTCATTGATGGTGGAAAATCGGTGGATTGGGTAAAGAGGGCCGGCGGTAAGGTGATTAATTTCCTGGTGAAAGGCTCGGAAAGGCACTGTAGCCTTCAACTTGGCAAAACCCTTGAAGAGCATTGCTCCGATATTGTGAAAGAAGTGAATCTTGCTCACTCTAAAGGGCTGAAGGTGAATCTATATCTTGAAGACTGGTCGAATGGCGTACGCGTTTCGAAGCATTACGTCTACAAGCTGATGGACACGCTGAAAGAACTGCCAATCGAACGCTATATGCTCGCCGACACACTTGGCATCATGAATCCAAACCAAGTGTATGAATACTGCAAGCGTATGGTGAATCGCTACCCTTGCCTCCATTTCGACTTCCACGCCCACAACGACTACGACCTCGCCACCAGCAATGCCTTTGCAGCAGGCCTTGTGGGCATCAAGGGCATACACTGCACCATCAATGGCTTGGGTGAGCGTGCTGGCAACGCGCCATTGGCTTCTGTGGTGCCTATGGTGCACGATATGCTACATATGACCACAGGCATCGACGAAAAGCAAATCTACACCGTGAGCCACATTGTGGAATCGTTCTCTGGCGTGGTGGTGGCACAAAACGAGCCAATCATTGGCGAAAATGTGTTTACACAAACTGCAGGTCTTCATGCCGACGGCGACCGCAAAAACGAACTATACTACAACAATCTGCTCCCCGAACGCTTCGGACGAAAACGCGAATATGCACTGGGCAAACTTTCTGGAGAGGCCAGCATTAATGAAAACTTGCTGGAATTGGGCATCCAGTTAGGCAAAAAATATGTGCAGAAAGTGACAGAAAGAATCGTGCAGTTGGGCGACAAGAAAGAAATCGTCACACAAGACGACCTCCCCTACATCGTGGCAGATATCGTGAAGCACGATACCGACATCACAAAGGTGAAAATCGTGAATTACTCACTCAACATGTCGCACGGATTGCATCCCACTGCCACTGTGAAATTGGAAGTGAACGGCAAAGAATACGAGCAAAGTGCCTATGGTGATGGCCAATTTGATGCGTTTATCAAAGCTATCAAGAAAATTTACAAGGATAATATGCGACGCGAAATGCCTCGACTCACCAATTATACCGTGAGCATCCCGCCCCACGGAAGCACCGATGCACTCGTGATGACCAACATCACCTGGAACTACAATGGCCATGTCATCAAGACAAGAGGACTTGAAGTGGACCAGATAGAGGCAGCATTCCAAGCCACCATCAAGATGCTCAACATCATTGAAGGTATGCAGAAATAAATAACCGGCATCGATTGGAGGAAAGTTTTTTTAGTCCCAATGCAACCTTTCGCCAAATTAGCCCGTCTAATCAACAAAAAACAGAAAAGAAATGAGCGCATTATCTGCATTACTAATATTGGGATTCCCGTTAGTTTTTCTCATCCACGAGGCTGAAGAGATGATTATTCAGCGACGCTGGATAAAGAACAACTACGATCGTGTAATAGCGAAATTCCCAAGAGCCCAAAGAATAATGAACCACCTCACAGAGTTGAACAATGTGGCTTTCGGCATAGCAGTGGCGGAAGAATTCCTCATCGTGTTGATGACCACACTCCTACTCTTGAGCCTCCTGGGCAATTCCGTAATGATGTGGATTTGGATTGGAGTGTTTGGCGCATTCACTGTCCACACTTTGATTCATATAGCACAAGCTGTTGCACTCCGCGGCTACATTCCCGGCCTTATCAGTTCCATTTTGCTTATGCCCTATTGCGCTATGATGATGCACTCAATTTGGCTGGCATACCCTCTTTGGGGCATAATAATTGCCATCGGTATTGGAAGCATCGTATCTGCTGTCAATCTTCTGATGGCACACAAGTTGGGAATATTTGTTAGCAAAACGCTGAAGCACGCCAATTACTGCCTATTATAGGCATCGCATCATAAACAAAGAATCCACAAGGGGCGCTTGTGGATTCTTTATATTTTTAAAAAGTATGCAACCAATCGGAGAGCGTTTTCATCAAAGCCTCATGGTATTTAAAGCTCGGATATATGCCAAAGCCATGGCCTCCACTTGGAAAAATATGCATCTCTGCCGGAATCTTATATTTTTTCAGGGCCTCGTAATATTTGATAGAATTCATCACAGGCACCACTTTGTCGTTGTCGGCGGCAATGATATAGGCACGAGGTGTGAACGGCTTCACTTGCAATTCATTGCTGTAATATTCGCGAAGTTCTGGAGTGTCGTTATTCCCTAACAAATTGTTGCGCGATTGCTTGTGAGTAAGTTCATCGCTCATCGAAATCACTGGATAGAATAGAATCTGGAAAGCTGGCCACACATCAGAAGGTGCATGAGTTGCCACGGTGGAAGCCAAGTGACCGCCAGCGCTGAACCCCATCACACCTATTTGTGTGGTGTCGATGTTCCATTCCTCGGCGTGCTGCTTCACCAAGCGCATAGCCTGATACACATCTTCGGCAGGCACTTCGTGATGGCCGTTTGGCGTACGGTAAGTGAGCACTATCGTCGCCACCTTTTCGCGATTGAAAAATTGCTTCCACATGAATCCCTCTTTATACACCGCCAAAACCTCATACGCTCCACCAGGCATTAAAATCACTGCCTTGGTGGGTGTTTTCGACTTCACCGTGAACACATGCATCTGCGGCTTATAAATGCGTTTTGTCTCTAAATCGGGATTCAGATAATCGATGCCATTGTCGTGAGGAGCGCCTTCTGGCCACAAATCAACAACCTTTGCGCCACCACGATACAACGAGTCGAGCGACTCGGCATAAGCCATAACAAATGGTGATACCATCACCACAAACATCAAAATGTACTTTCTCAGTTTATTTATTATAGTCATCAATTCTGTAAATTTATAATTTTAACAACCACAAAGTTAAAGAATTTTGAAAATGAATGAAAACAATTTCGTAAATTTGTAGAACATCAACAATTATGCTCTAACAAAATGACAGAAATGGATTTCATTGTGAGCGAAAATGTGAGCATCTCACCTCTTTACGGATTGCTCAAACTCACACCCTCATCAGGCACTATGCCAGATACCCATCCTGGACAGTTTGTCCAGGTGGAAGTACCCAATTCCAAAACCACTTTCCTACGTCGTCCCATCTCCATTTGCCACATAGATGAAGCAAACAATCATCTATGGCTGCTCGTACGCCGCGCAGGCGATGGCACAGCCGCTCTATTGGAAACCCAGACTGGCGAAAAGCTCAACCTTGTGATGCCACTTGGCAATGGATTCAGCACCACATTTGACGGCGAAATGCTACTTATCGGTGGCGGTGTAGGCGTGGCGCCATTGCTCCAATTGGGAAAAGTGCTCAACAAACTTGGCAAAAAAGCGAGATTTCTCCTCGGCGCACGCTCTGCCAGCGATTTGCTGCTCCTCGATGAATTCAAGCGCTGGGGCGATGTGTTTGTTTCGACAGAAGACGGTTCTGAGGGCGAACAAGGATTCGTAACCCAACATTCAGTGCTCAACTCAACTGTAGACCACATTGCTTGCTGCGGTCCTCTACCAATGATGAAGGCTGTGGCAAACATTGCCAAAAGCAAAGGTATCGACTGCGAAGTGTCGCTTGAAAACATGATGGCTTGCGGCCTTGGAGCTTGCCTATGCTGCGTGGAGGACACTGCCGACAGTGGTCATGTGTGTGTATGTAAAGAAGGTCCAGTATTTAATATCAATCGATTGAAATGGTAGATTTAAGCGTTGAAATAGGAAAACTGAAGTTGAAAAACCCGATTATGACTGCATCGGGAACCTTTGGATATGGCGAAGAATTCGCCGATTTTATCGATTTAAACCGTCTGGGTGGAATCATCGTAAAAGGTACAACCCTTCACCACCGCGAAGGAAATCCATATCCCCGTATGGCCGAAACCCCAAGCGGCATGCTTAACGCCGTTGGCTTGCAAAATAAAGGCGTTGACTACTTTATTGAGAACATCTATCCTCGCATCAAAGACCTTGACACGCGAGTGATAGTGAATGTGAGCGGTTCAAGCGTAGATGACTATGTGGCCGTTTGCGAAAAACTCAACCCGCTCGACAAAGTGGCAGCCGTAGAAATCAACATTTCCTGCCCAAACGTAAAACAAGGCGGAATGGGCTTTGGCACCACTTGCAGTGGAGCAGAAAGCGTGACAAGCGCCGTACGCAAAGCCTACGACGGCACTATGATAGTGAAACTCACGCCAAATGTGACCGATGTCACCGAAATTGCCCGCGCTGTGGAAGCCGCAGGTGCTGATGCAGTGTCGCTTACCAATACATTCCTGGGCATGGCTATCGATGTGGAAAGACGCCGTCCTATGCTTTCCACCATCACCGGCGGTCTGTCGGGCCCTTGCATCCGTCCTATCGCAGTGAGAATGGTGTGGCAAGTGGCAAAAGCCGTGAAAGTGCCTGTGGTAGGCCTTGGAGGCATTATGAACGGACGCGACGCCATTGAATTTCTCCTTGCAGGTGCCACTGCAGTGGAAATTGGTACGGCCAACTTTGTCGACCCACAAGTGACAGTGAAGGCAATCGACTACATAGAGGACTATCTCAAACGCCACAATATGGAGAGCGTACGCGAACTGATTGGCGCAATGGAAGTGTAAAAAACAATTATTCTCTCAAAGCGTGAACAGAAGAAAATTTCTTGGGATGGCTGCAATCGGCGGAATGGCAGCGGCAACAAGCAAGTCGTGGGCATCAACCGTGACTGAAAACACCGCCTCCGCACATGACCTTTCCGTGCATTTTTTAGGTACTGGTGCGGCAGGGAAAAATATGAGCAAAGACGCTCCTAACTATCGCCGAAGAAGCAGCATCATTGTCGACAACAAGTTTTTTATCGACTTAACGGAAACTGTGCTCGATATGGTGCCGTCTGAGCGTCCCGACACTATCTTCTACACTCACTCCCACAGCGACCATTTCGAGCCAGCCACGGCCCTAAAAATGGGCATAAAGACTGTTTATTTGAGTAACACCTGGTATGATATCGCATCGCAAGCATTTCAAAAGGCGGCGAAGGAGAACAATTTACCCATGCCCACTATCATACCGATAGCCACTTGCTCTTCGGTCAGAATTGGCGATATCACAATCACCGCACTTCCTGCCAACCACCCGACAAATTATCTTCTTGAGCAATCGCTCATCTACCTCATAGAGAAAGGTGGCGTCAGGCTACTATACGCAACCGACACAAGTGGCATACCAGGCGTGGCAGCGCGCTTTACCGGTATTGACAAGCACAAGCCGGGGAAACCCATCACAGCCTTGATTATGGAAGCCACAATGGGCGTAGGACACAAGGATGATTTCAGAATTTTCGCGCACTCAAGCGTTGGCACTGTAGCACAAACAGTGAAGGTGCTGAAAGAAACCAAACGCTACAACCCTCCCGCAGGGCAGCCTGTATACATCACACATATGGCGGCAGGTCTGCATCCTGCCAATGAACAGTTGCCACCACCGCTGAAAAAGGCAGAAGACGGACTTGAAGTTGTATTTACCTCCCCCAAATAAAGCAACAACAGAAAACCAATAACTCATGCGGGTGCCGGAACCAACCGATTATTCCACCCCGATCCACAATAAAATGGCCCACAAGCATCATCGCTTATGGGCCATTTCTTCGATTATATCGGTAAAAAAGATTACTCAATTCTATATCTATGGACACAGAGGATTATCAGCGTGAGCCATGAGGTATAAACTCCTCGAAACTGTTATCACTATAGAATACCATGATAGAAGTGACACGACGCCCAACGGGCGCATTTGAGCCCTTTTCAACCATCGGTTTAGACGTTTTCTTTGCCATGCTTTGCAAAGCTGCCGACAAAGCAGCTGCAGGCATAGGAGCAGGTTCGGCTGTTGGATATGAAACATCGTCATCTCCGAAAGAAATAGAGGTCATAGTGCCCGATTGAGAATCGTGACCAACCTCCGAAGCCGCAGAAAATTCTAAATTCTCAGAGGGTTGAGCAGCAGCAGGCGAGGGAATGGATTTCGCATTTGGAACAAACATATCACCATCGCCAAACATCAACCACATAATATTAAGTGCAGGATAAGCTGTATGAATTTTTGTAATCAGTTCGTCACTCACTTTTTTATTACGTCCATTGAGCAATTGCGATAGAGTAGGACGGGGGATGTCGCATGTATCGGCAAATGTAGAATTCGTAATTCCGTTGTGACTTAAAAAGAATTTTAAGCGAGAAACAATGTCCATAGTTACAAACAGTAAAAATCTATAAAAAATTGAGTTTGCAAATGTATAAACAATTATTTGTAAATACAAATTTATTGACGTAAATCTAAATAATAATTTTGTAAACAGTAAATATCGGATTATAAACCGATACGACAAGCGATTTTATTCTCAAAACAGACTGTTTAGAAATACAAAACATGATCTCTATCACCATATTAACCAATTACTTTATGCTTTATATGCTATATTATTGGCTTTCAATATATTTACATACTTGCAATACCACAACCATAGGAAAACACACCGTACCTAACAAACACCTATTATATCATAACTTTAATAATACATACATAATATATTGGCTTTTAGCTAATTACATTATTTGTTACTAAGTGTTAACACCTAATATTAACTCAAATGTAAACGATTCAATCGCAAATTACATAATACAACACACCTGCAACAGGATTGTAAATCGCAATACAAACGGAAATATCGTGTTTAATTTCGCAAAGCATGATGTGCAATCGCGAACTAATCGCAGTATTTACAAATTTGAATTCCCAAATTTTCGGCGGTATTTTTACCATTTTCTGCGATTGTTTCGCTCAACTCATTTTCTTGCCAATATTTTTCACCAGATAAGTAAATCGTTCACAAAATTAAATTCTAATCAATTCTCAAGCAGTTGACGATGTACAGAAATAAAGGCGTAACCTTTTGATAAACAATTAAGTTACGCCTCTAAATGTGATATACAAATATGTAAACAGGAATTCTTTTCAGAAAAATTGAAAATGCCCCGTTTTATATACTAAAACGAGGCATCTCTCACATTATTTGCGCATTTCAAGCCATAATTTTGCCCAAATCCACGCAAAAATCGGTGAATTTTGATTTTTCTGACGATAAAATCGTGTTATTTTTCTGATAGTTCTTTTTTGAGGAATCGCGCTGTAATCGATTTTTTGTTTTCTGCCACCTCTTCTGGAGTGCCAGTTGCTACGATTTCTCCACCGTTTCGTCCACCTTCAGGACCAAGATCTATGATATAATCGGCACACTTAATCACATCCAAATTGTGATCTGTGGTAATTACAGTATTTCGCTTTTGGACCAATTTATCAAGTACCGACAAAAGTATCTTAATATCTTCGAAATGGAGGCCGGTTGTTGGTTCATCAAGAATATACAAAGTTTTTCCTGTGTCTCTTTTTGAAAGCTCGGCAGCGAGTTTCACTCGTTGGCATTCGCCACCCGAAAGAGTGCTCGACGGCTGACCGAGTTTGATATACCCCAACCCTACTTCTTGCAGTACTTTTATCTTGTTGAGAATCGCGGGAATTGAATCAAAAAACTCTACGGCTTGATTTATCGTCATGTCGAGGACATCAGCAATCGATTTTCCTTTGAATTTCACCTCTAAAGTCTCTCTATTGTAGCGTTTTCCGCCACATGCCTCACATGGCACGAGTACATCGGGCAGAAAATTCATTTCCACACTCTTGTAACCATTGCCGCTACAGACCTCACATCTGCCGCCCTTAGCGTTGAAAGAGAAGCGCCCAGGCTTGTATCCACGAATCTTGGATTCAGGCAATCCAACAAACAAATTGCGAATGTCGGTAAACACGCCTGTGTATGTGGCCGGATTGGAGCGTGGTGTGCGCCCCAGTGGCGATTGGTCAACGGTCACCACCTTGTCGATATGTTCCAGCCCCTCCACACTTGCATACGGAAGCGGCTCGGTGAGGGAGCGATAAAGCTTTTGGCTAATGATGGGCTGAAGTGTGGCATTCACCAACGACGACTTACCACTTCCCGACACACCCGTAACGCAAATAAAAGTGCCCAATGGGAAATCCACATCCACACTCTTAAGGTTGTGACCGATGCAACCACGAAGTTTTATCACGTGACCGTTGCCTGTGCGTCGCTGTTTTGGAATCTCAATCTTCTTTACTCCGCTCAAATAATCGGCCGTGAGCGTGCTTTCTTTCAGCATTTGCTTAGGTGTGCCCGCAAACACAACATTACCGCCTCTACGGCCCGCTTTTGGACCTATATCGACAATATAATCGGCATGAAGCATCATGTCTTTGTCGTGCTCCACCACAATTACGGTGTTTCCCTCGTCGCGGAGTTTCTTGAGCGAAGAGATGAGTCGTTCGCTATCGCGCTGATGCAAGCCGATACTTGGCTCGTCGAGAATGTAAAGCACATTCACCAACTGCGAGCCAATCTGTGTGGCCAAACGAATGCGTTGACTTTCGCCACCCGAAAGCGATGCCGACGAGCGATTCAGCGAAACATAGTCCAACCCCACTTCGAGCATAAAATTGAGGCGGCTGAGGATTTCTTTCACGATTTCATCGGCGATTTTCCACTGTTTTGGCTCCATGTGATTGTGCAAATCGGCAAGCCAATCGCGCAAATCAGCAATGTCCATGCTGGCCAATTGGGCTATATTCTTCCCGTTGATAAAGAAGTGCAATGCCTCCTTGTTGAGACGCGCGCCGCCACATTCCGGACACACTTGGCGCGAAAAAAACTGCCCTGCCCACTTCTGTGCCTTCGCTCCAGCCGTTTCATCTTGCTGGAGTTCGATATATTTCACCAAGCCGTCGTAGGTGAGGAAATAGTTGCTTGTGCTCAGCGTTTCGGTTTTGATATTCAGACGCTCGTCGGTGCCGTTCATAATGTCGTCGAGGGCCTCTTCAGGTAGTTGCGACAATGGCGTGTTGATATCACAACCATATTTCTCACAAATGGCCGCTATTTGCCAAAACACAAGCGAATTCTTGTATTTACCCAAAGGCAGCACTCCCCCTTCCTTAATCGAGAGCGACATGTCGGGCATAATTTTCTCGCGGTCGATGAGATTCACATAACCTAAGCCCTTGCACTTATGGCAAGCGCCCTGAGGAGAGTTGAAAGAGAAATTATGTGGAGCGGGATCAAGATACGACAGACCTGTAGACGGGTCCATCAGCGTCTTGCTGTAGTATGAAATTTCTTCGGTTTCGGCATCCAGAATGAGCAATTGGTCTTTTCCTTGACGGAATGCCAGTTCCACAGTGTCTTTGAGGCGCTTTTCGTCTTTCCGAGCCACCTTCAGCCGATCGATTACCAATTCCACAGTGTGGTTTTTGTAGCGGTCGAGCTTCATGCCGAATGTGATTTCACGCAATTCGCCATCGACACGCACATGGATATACCCTTTCTTGCGATATTGCTCAAAGAGGTCCTTATAGTGTCCTTTACGATTCTTTACGAGCGGGGCTAAAATATAGATTTTCCTACCTTCAAACTTTTCAAGAATTAAGGAAAGAATTTTTTCAACGGAATATTTCACCATACGCTCGCCTGAAGTGTAACTCACAGCGTCAGCTGCGCGGGCAAAGAGCAGACGCAGATAGTCGTACACCTCTGTAGAAGTCCCCACAGTGGAGCGAGGATTCTTGTTGGTGGTTTTCTGCCCTATCGAAATCACAGGACTGAGCCCCGTAATCTTGTCGACGTCGGGACGCTCGAGCACGCCCAGCATATTCCGCGCGTACGCAGAAAAAGTTTCCAGATATCGACGCTGTCCTTCCGCGAAAATCGTATCGAAAGCCAACGACGATTTGCCACTACCACTCAAACCTGTAATCACCGTGAGCTTGTAGTGAGGAATATCAACATCAATGTTTTTTAAGTTGTGAACGCGTGCTCCAAGCACACTTACACATTCAGTTTCTTTCCCGTTGAAAATCATAATTTGCAAATTTACGAAATTTTCACGGCATTTGTTCACTCCAAAAGTTTTCTATTGCAATTTTATTGAAAGCAAAAAGGAAAGAAAGCTACGAATGCGCTCGATGAGTGTGGTGTTCCAAGCAAGGATTCATTCACCCTCACACCATACCAGCTGCGATACCCCCCCATATTTCGCATGCAACGAGAGATTGCCTCATTTGTAGAATCGTCCACAAATAAAACAATCACATCTCGCTACAAGCGATTTTCAACAAAAATAACTATATTTGCAAAAAAGTCAATTTATGGTCAATACTGAAAACATAGGCTTGGACTCTTGGGAAGATGGCAAGAGATGGCTTTTATCAAAATGTATATTCTGCAAATATTTTAATGGTGTGAAAGATGGAGGGTGCGATGCATTTCCAAATGGAATACCTGAAAAATTCATAGTTTCTAAACAATCTTTTTCAACTCCTGAAACCCACTCAAGAATTGAGCCAAACCAAGTTGGAGATTATGTATATCAACTCAACTTTACAAAATAATGCTTAAAACCAATAATCTTTTTCAACTCCTCGCACAAGTAGTATATAGGGTTTCTTTGCATTTCGTTAGCCTTTTTACTATCACACATTGAAGTCAATTTCACAAGGTTATCCAATGCATTATAATAGTCCATCTTATTTATCATCGACTGGTTATCACGGATGAAATAAGGTATAGACTTTGCGTTTGCTATGCGCTCCAAGAGCATCCCCGATATTTAAAAGCAACACGGGGCATTGTACATACGCCCAAAAAAAATAAGCGGCCTCGACAGTGCTTACTATCAAGGCCGCTCCTTTATGATTCTATTGTCATTGCTATTCAAGAATGGTGGTGCCACCATTGGTTCTTTTTTTGTATTTCAAAATGTTGATGTCGCCACTGAGCTTGTACACCTTGTCGTCGGCACCACGGGCCTGAATCACATAGTAATAAACACCTGTCGACACATATTTACCGTGATATTTGCCATCCCAACCCTGTTCTGGGTCACTGAATTCAAACACCTTGTTGCCCCAAGTGTTGAAAATCGTACAGTGGAACTCTACCAACGATTTGTATTTCACGCGCCAAATGTCGCCCGTTCCTTCGGTTGAGCCTGGCGAGAACACATTTGGACAAACCAGTTCACTTTCGCCAATATGCACGGTGTAAGTAGGTCCGTACACTTCGCATCCACCTTGCATATTTGTGCCCACAAAGCGCCAGTATGAAGTGCCGGTGGTGGTAAATGTCTGCTCTATTTCCTCGTCGTTGAAGCGAGCCTCAATGCTTTGGAAATCCTCGTCGAGTGCCTTTTGCCACTCTTTGTGGTCGACAGCGTCGGTGCAATAAGCCTTGAAAACGACAGTGGCAGGAGCAGATCCACCGAGTTCTTCATCATCGCCTCCGTCATTTTTGTTCTTGCCGTCGTCATCCTCGTCGTCAGTGCCATCCATACGCTTTTGCTTAATGGCTGTGGTGCGAACATCCACGGCTATCGTGGTGTAGGAATTGCTTTCCATCTCTACATCTTCTTTCCAAAATTTGAGGAAACAGTCGCCGCTGATATTGAACGATGTGTTGCACAACGGTGCGGGAATCACGATTTGCGACTTCACCGATGGCAGCACTTTTGTGGTGTCGACTTGCTGCCATTGTACGGCTGCCTCGTCCCAAACGAGGGTGCGATACGCCAACTTGATTTCACGGCTCAGTACCTTTCTCACACCTGTGATTGTGAAATATGGAATTTCCTCAGCCTTACAGTCAACATTTATCACAGTAGAGTTGCAGTCTTCAGGCGCAAGTGGCGCAATATTATTGAACTGCAAATAATGGTCGGCATAATTAATTACCCACACATAAGTGCGCTTGGTACCTTCTTCAATGATATAGCCTTTGCCAGGCACCACTTGAGGGAGTGTGGTTTTGCGCCCTTCAGTCACGATGCCCGAAATTTCTTCGGCATAGCCACCGCCTTGACTTCCATAGCCATACCACACCACCTTGTCGGCCGATGTGGCATCATAGGTCATGCCCACGCCTTGCGTATTATAAAGCACGAAAATGTGGTTTAGCCCCGTATTTTTTTCAGGCACAAAGTCGTAGACGTCGCGAGTGCTGCCCACAAACGACACCTGAGCTTGCGCCAACAGCGAAGCCAAAACAGCAATTACTATAAAGAGATATTTAATTTTCATATCATGCAAAGTTAACCAATATCATCTATAATAACGAAAAATCCGCCCCAAAATTGCACATACGCAAGTTTTTTGCCACTCTTGAATAGTCATCTGAGATTTTTTTGCAAATGGCATAAAGACACAGTTCACCCTTATTTTACAAACACCCTTATTACCATAAACTACATATTCACCAATATCAAACAT
>JAUNNJ010000003.1:0-14054 GCA_030531495.1 Bacteroidales bacterium | reverse complement strand
AAGGTCCGCCCCACTACCAACCAAATCAATACCTTTTAGGAGTTGGTGTTGGATGTTCTTTAATGGAAACTGCACTATTCTTTTCACTATATGAAACTTTTGATTGAGCAGCTATATCATAACTAACATGATTGAACAAATTGGGTCCTACTTGAGTAATAATTTCTTCCTCATCAGAAATATTATAATCTCCACTCTTTCTTTTGGCTTCTTTTTCCTCAAAAATTCTACGATGGTCTTTCATGTATTCCATTCGCTGCTCATTCAGGACTTCCGTAAAAATTTCCTGATTAAGCTTGAGAGCACTTAACAAGACATGGTCATTAGAAATCAAAAAAGAAAATTTCAACTTTTTATCTTCCGTTATTGTTATTATATGCTTGTCGAATAAGGCATCTGCATTTGCAGAAAGAAGTAACCCATTATTAATATCATAAGCTTCTTTTGGAGTACTATCTTTGTACCTTTTAATATGGGAAGCTATAAACAACATAGGGACTGAAGAAAATGGAGCTTGGATTTTTGTAAATGGACAAAACACCTCTCCCTCATGGGTGGTGTAGTTCATCATTTCTTGTGCAAGTTGTTCTTTCCATACACTTTGCTGCGCCCTCGTTTTTTCGTCATCAAAAGGTATTGTCTTCGATGCAGCAGCTGCTGCATCTTGTTGCCTTTGAGAAACCTCAAGATGTCGTTTCCATGCTTCATTTGCCTCACCTGTAATAGTAAAAAAAATGGGGTTCTTCTCTAAGAATATATAAAGCTGATTTCGGCAATTATCCGAAGTCTTTCTTATCAAAAAATAAATGCGATCGTTCAAAAACATTGATAAACGCAAAGTATGGAATATTTTATCATCTGCTGTACCAATTCCGTGAACAGCTTCTGATAATTGTATTTTTGTGAATGATACACTTTCGTCTAATTGAGCACTATTGACATTCCTCCATGAGCAAGTATCAAATTTGTCAAGCTTTTTTAATACTTTGCGCGTGTAATCCATAGTGAAATAGTGGAGTGTATCATTCACAAGAAAAACATCAACATCATCACTTATACAATACCCCTTTTTATTTGCAATAGAACGAGGAGAAGGAACACCCAATTCCTCATAAAAATCAACAGAAACACCTATATTTGATTGTTTTGCCGATTCAAATTTCTTATCACTGTCCTGTTCAATTTTCTCCATTTGTTCCACAGAGAGATAATAAAGGAAATTTTTTTTAAGTGATTCGTTCTTTCCATTCCTTTTCCCTCTGTTTGTTAAATCAGAATGAGTTAAATCTTTATACCACAGGTTAAATTCATCATTACGATGCGTAGTTAAGAGTACAGACAAAGAAGAGGATTTATATGACACCAATTCTAAGATTTGGCTAAACTCTGTTACATGAAATTGTTTACTCCCTGCCATTTGGTAAGATTTTATTTTCTTTTATATATTTCTTTACTTGGCATGCCACTTTGTAAGCTACATCCACAGTTACGGCATTTCCAAACTGTTTGTAGGCTTGGCCATCTGCAACAACTTGCTTCCAGTCACTTGGGAAACCTTGAAGTTTTCTACATTCATTAGGGGTTAGTTTTCGGATAGCAATTCTTTTGACCTTATCCTCAACATATTTTTCATAATTAACAATGTCTGTAACATAGTTGTCTTGACTAGCTCTATGCATTTTATGCATAGTTGCTGTTAAGGTCTTTGAAATAGGTTGGTCTATTGTTGGATTAACAATGTAACCTTTTGTTCCTTTTCCAAGAATTGTATGTGAAATTTTTTCAGTCAAGAAATATTTTTCTTCTACAACTTTGTCAAGAAGGTCTTGAGTTGTAATTTTCAATTCTTCTTTTTCTGGATATTCAAACTTTCCTGTTTTATAATATTTGCGATTAAAAGCTACGATGAACACGCGATTACGGCGCTGAGGAATTCCATAATCTTGAGAATTTAGGATTTCTGCATTCACATCGTACCCCGCTTCGTCAAGCTCTTTTTTGATGCGAGCAAAAGTTTGTCCTTTATCATGATTTATCAAATTCTTCACATTTTCAAGCACAACAACTTTTGTGTCATGCTTAGTGATGATATCCATAATTTCAAAAAACAATGTACCACGATTCTTCTCGTCATCAAAACCTTGAAGTTTGCCCAAAGTACTGAATGGCTGGCAAGGAAATCCTCCTACGAGAATATCATGAGACGGTATTTGGTCTTTTACAAGACGTATATCACCTTCTACAATGCAGTCACTAACATTTGCTCGATATGTTTGACAAGCCCATTTGTCAAAATCATTAGCCCAAATTGTGTCGAATCCGGCGAATTCAAAGCCAAGATCTATGCCACCAATGCCCGCAAAGAGGCTAACTAATTTATATTTTTTATTTTTAATTTTTATTCTTTCCATTTTATTAATCCCATCCTTGAGCTTTAATGATTTGCTTTTCAATATTCATCATCACATCGACAACTATGGAATTTCCCGCTTGTTTGTATGCTTGTGCCTTAGAAACCACGATTTTATAGCTGTCGGGGTATCCCATAAGGCGATGAACTTCCCTTACCGTCAAATGACGTATTCTTCCTTTCCCTTGCTCTGTGTGAGTGTGAACATAATTGTTTACGCTTGCCCTATAGGAATTTCCCATGTTTTTCACCAATGCCCTCGCGATAGGTAAATCAGTCTTTGCATCAAAGTGCATAAAATTCTTAGTACCAGGAGAAAGAACATACTTTTCCAGCTTTTCAGACAAGTAATAACGCTCTTCCGGTTCTCCTTTTTTATCATCAATCGCCACCAATTTCCCGCCGACACTTTGCATACTATCAATCGCTAAATTTTCTTCTAGCATCGACTGCATCGTCGGCAATGGACAATCTTCCAATTTTATCTTTTGAGGAAACACAAATCGTTTGAAACAATCCTCTTTTTTAAAACCAACCACAAATAATCGCCTCCGTCCTTGAGGTATGCCATAATCTCGAGCATCAAGTATTTTCCAAGAAAAATGATATCCTAATTCAGAAAAAACATTTTGCATAGTTTCCCATGTTTTTCCTTTGTCATGGGTTAAAACCCCGTACACATTTTCGTAGATAAAGACTTCAGGTTGGATTTCCTTTACCAACCTACAATATTCAAAAAACAATGTTCCCCTAGTATCTTCCAACCCGCCACGAGCACCTGCGATAGAAAAGCTTTGACATGGACTACCTCCTACAAACAAGTCAACCTTTCCTCTAAAATCAGTACCATCAAGAAGAGTTACATCTTGAAAAAAATTACATTCCCCAACATCGTAATTTGCTAAATACGATTGCTGAACATAGTTTATTTGGCGGGTTTTATTCGCATAGATTTGGGCAACATATTCTCTTTTTTCTTTTGCACTTGAAAGTGATTTGATATAAGAGAACTCTTTTTCATGGTCTATGTTTATTACGCGTTCTCCATTATCACATGCAAAAACCACATGATGTGGAATCCCCAAGCGAATCAATGCCTGTTCGGGAGAACCAATTCCGCTGAACACTGTGCCTATGGATATTTTCTTCACCTTTGCTTTATTATTTAAAAGCGCGAAGGCTAAAGCAAAAAGACCATCCCAGTTTGGCCAACTATACAAGGCTTTATGCAATAGACCTCCACGCTGTGATTTATAATTCTTTCACAACGGGACCTCCATGCATCTTTTCCCCTTGTAAGTTGTTCTGATGGCCAATCGGAATGGTGGGAAGATGACTTACAGTAAGTCAGTATCTTGCTATCTATAGGGGTAGCAACCTACAAAAAAAGTGGGCAACGTATCATGCTCGCCATTGATTCTCGGCCGTAGGAAGCCTTTTCCAGATGACGAACAGATACGATTGCCCACGTGAGAGTTGTATATAAACACCCGTAAAGTGTGCCGTGAGGACATACTTGCCCTCTCTGACACACTACGGGGGATGTTATGTAACTCACCCGTGGCATCTTCTCTGCATTTGCCATTGACTGGATTATTCGGAATTTCCTACGTTCAGAATCATCAATTGACAAAGCGTTGACGACGCCTTATATGTTCTTTATGTTCATTCAGTTTTATGCCTTGATGAACCTCGGGCAATAATATTACAAAGTTAATTGTTCGGAGGCAAATGTGCAATAGTTTTCCCAAAAAGCTTTTATTGAAATCTACAAGTTCACCATTTTTGTCACTTGATTTCAGTCTGTACATACCGGGGATAACCGGTGTTTATAACCACCCCACTTGTAGACTCGTTGTCCTATAGACTTGTTGACTTTTTTAATATCCCTTTTTAGCATTGCTAACGGCTTGTAAAATTCCGATATTTGCGCCAGAGTTCTTTTACGTATTGACATATCGGTATAGTCTTAACTTCGGAGCGACACAGGAGCGAAAACTTCTTAACTCCTTAACTCCCATTCATGTGTTTCACTTGAAACAGGAAAAGTGGTTCGAGTTTCGATATGGACCAATAAAATGGCGGATTTTGGTCCAAAAGCGAATAAACAAATAGGTGTTTCGGGTGTTTCAGGTGTTCTGTGTGATTCTGGTGTTCGTGCTTGGAAGATAAAACAACAAATCCCGCAAAACAAAATTTCCCACAATCCACGCATCACTTCCAGAAATCCCTATCGACACATTTAATCCCCATGAACTATGCATGATTAAAAACCTTAGCGGCATTCGCCAATTAAACAGAATAGTTTTGCCGCTGGCGAGTGCCTTTATCATCACTTTTTCAAGCAAGATATCTTGGAAACACTATGTGGTCCGAACCGAGACTTTGTCATCATCATCCTTGTATGCAAGCCATATTTCTTCCAATTTATTACGATCGCCACTAATGTGTGACTTCTTATTTTTTAAATACAAAGATTATGCGTAACTTTGTAGAAGAATTTGGAAGCAATTTGACTTACTGAGCGAACTCGCCACCAAAGTCAAGGCACGCTTCTTAAGTTTCACAGATAACCCATTTATCATTTTTATGATTACATTCTTCAAAAAAGGAGCTAAAACAATCTATGCGGTTGGCACCGACCACGCTCTTTCAACTAAGGAAATTGAAAAATTGGAATGGCTGCTCGGCGGCACCCAAGTACAGGACGACACATTGAGAGGCACATTTATCGGACCTCGAAAGGAAATGATAACGCCCTGGAGTACGAATGCTGTTGAAATCACCCAGAACATGGCGATGGCGGGGATTGAACGCATCGAAGAGTTTACCGTGACAAAAGAAAAGGATCCCAAGTACGACAAAATGCTGCAACGTGTGTATCACACTCTCGACAGCGAAACATTCACCATCACTCGTACACCGGATCCTATCGTTTATATTGACGACATCGAATCCTACAATAAATCTGAAGGCTTGGCACTGAGCCCTGAAGAGGTGGATTACCTGAAAGGACTGGGCGAACGCCTGGGCCGCCCCCTCACCGACAGCGAAGTGTTTGGCTTCTCACAGGTGAACAGTGAGCACTGCCGCCATAAGATTTTCGGTGGCACTTTCATCATTGATGGCGAAGAGATGCCTACCAGTCTCTTCAACCTTATCAAGAAGACCACTAAGGAAAATCCTAACAAGGTGATTTCTGCCTACAAGGATAATGTGGCTTTCATCGATGGCCCTAAAATTGAACAATTCGCTCCAGTGAATCCCGACCAACCCGATTTCTTCGAAGTAAAAGAAATTGATTCGGTGATTTCGCTGAAAGCCGAAACACATAACTTCCCCACTACAGTAGAGCCTTTCAACGGCGCAGCTACTGGTTCGGGTGGCGAAATTCGCGACCGTCTGGGTGGCGGACGCGCAAGTTTGCCTTTGGCTGGTACCGCAGTGTACATGACCAGCTATCCTCGCACCGAGGCCGAACGCGCATGGGAGCGCTGCACAATGCCTCCTCGCCCTTGGCTCTATCAAACTCCTGAAGAAATCCTTATTAAGGCATCAAACGGCGCCAGCGACTTCGGCAACAAGTTTGGCCAACCACTTATCTGCGGTTCGCTCCTCACTTTCGAGCACGAAGAGGCTAAACGCCAAATGGCCTACGACAAGGTGATTATGCTTGCCGGCGGTGTGGGCTTCGCCAATAAGCGCGACGCCCTAAAAGGCACTCCAAAAGCTGGCGAAAAGGTGGTGCTGATGGGTGGCGACAACTACCGCATCGGTATGGGCGGTGGCGCTGTGTCGAGTGTGAACACAGGCCAATACGCCAACGCCATCGAACTCAATGCGGTGCAGCGTGCTAACCCAGAAATGCAGAAGCGTGTGGCCAATGTGATTCGTGCCATGGCTGAAGACGACCACAACCCTATCGTTTCTATCCACGACCATGGTGCAGGCGGCCACTTGAACGCTCTCTCTGAATTGGTGGAAGAAACCGGTGGACGCATCGATATGGCCGCCCTCCCTGTTGGCGACCCAACCCTTTCTTCAAAAGAAATCATCGGTAACGAATCGCAAGAACGCATGGGCTTCGTGGCTGAAGAAAAAGATTTGGCACGCATCCAGAAGATTGCCGAACGCGAACGTGCGCCATTCTATGTGGTGGGCGAAACCACCGGCGACGACCGCTTCGTTTTCGAGCAGGCCGATGGTGTGAAACCAATCGACTTGGGTATGAAGGACATGTTCGGCAGCTCTCCAAAGACTGTGATGACCGACAAGACCAAAGTGAACAAGTTTAAGGCTGTGAAAACCGACGCAGCAAAACTCAACGAATACATCGAAACCGTGCTTCAAATCGAAGGCGTGGCTTGCAAGGACTGGTTGACCAACAAGGTTGACCGTTCTGTGACCGGCAAGATTGCCCGTCAGCAATGCCAAGGCGAAATTCAGTTGCCATTGAGCGACTGCGGTGTCGTGGCTCTCGATTTCACTGGCAATAGCGGTATTGCCACCTCTATTGGTCATGCTCCACAAGCAGGCCTTATCGACCCAGCAGCAGGCTCTGTGCTCTCTATCACTGAAGCACTGACCAACATTGTGGGCGCAAACCTCAATGGTGGACTGAAGGCTGTGTCGTTGAGCGCCAACTGGATGTGGCCTTGCCGCAACGAGGGCGAAGATGCTGGCCTCTACCGCGCTGTGAAGGCATGTAGCGATTTCGCTTGCGCTCTCGGCATCAACATCCCTACAGGTAAGGACAGCCTTTCAATGACCCAGAAATACGGCGACAAGAAGGTGATTGCTCCTGGCACAGTGATTATCTCTGCCGGCGGCGAAGTGACCGACGTGAAAAAGACTGTAAGCCCTGTGCTTCAACAGAAGAAGAGCCGTCTCTACTATATCGATTTCTCTGGCACTGAATTGCAACTCGGTGGCTCTGCCCTCGCTCAAGCAGTCGGATTGATTGGTAACAAGGCACCGGAAGTGAAGAGCGCAGAATATTTCGCCAACGCATTCAATGCTGTGCAAGAATTAGTGGAAAACAAACAACTCCTCGCGGCTCACGATATTAGCGCCGGTGGTTTGCTTACCACTGTGCTTGAAATGACCTTTGCCAACACCAAAGGTGGCGTGAGCCTTGACCTCAGCGGCATGAGCGAAACCGACATCGTGAAGGTGCTCTTCGCAGAAAACCCTGCTCTCGTCGTTCAAGTTGCCAATAACCAATGTGGCAAGGTGGAACGCTTACTCGCTAAACGCGGCGTGAAATTCATCTGCATCGGCGAGCCTTCAGAAGAACGCACCGTGACCGTTTCGCAAGACGATAGCGAATACATGTTCTTCATCGACTATCTGCGCGACCTCTGGTTCAAGAGTTCTTATCTGCTCGACTGCAAGCAAAGCGGCAACAAGCAAGCCAAGGCACGTTTTGAAAACTACAAGAAGCAACCTTTGCGCTGGCGTATGCCTGCCGGATTCACTGGCAAGGCTGCAGATTTGGGAATCGAAGGCTTCAAGCATGGCAAAACTGGCATCAAGGCTGCCATCATCCGCGAAAAGGGTGTGAACGGCGACCGCGAAATGGCTTACTCGCTCTACTATGCAGGCTTCGATGTAAAGGATGTGCATATGACCGACTTGATGAGCGGACGCGAAACCCTTGAAGATGTGAACATGATTGTGTTCTGCGGCGGTTTCTCTAATAGCGACGTGCTTGGCTCTGCAAAGGGATGGGCAAGCGGTTTTGTTTGGAACGAGAAAGCCAAGAAAGCACTTGAAAACTTCTACAAGCGCGACGACACTTTGAGTCTGGGCATCTGCAACGGTTGCCAAGTAATGATTGAACTCAACCTGCTCAATCCAGAATACAGCAGCCAGCCTCACATGGACCACAACGATAGCCACAAGTTTGAATCCAACTTCGTGGGACTTGCCATTCCTGAAAACAATTCGGTGATGTTTGGCAACCTCGGCGGTTCAAAACTCGGCATTTGGGTGGCTCACGGCGAAGGCAAGTTTAATTTGCCTGAAGGCGTCGACAAATACAATGTGGTGGCACAATACAACTACCGCTCATATCCTGCCAACCCTAACGGCTCGCCACGCGGCATCGCAGGTATTGCCTCAAAAGACGGCCGCCACTTGGCTATGATGCCACACTTAGAACGCGCTATCTTCCCATGGCAATGCGGCTTCTATCCACAAGCTCGCAAAGACGAAGTTACCCCCTGGATTCAAGCATTCGTCAATGCCAAGAACTGGATTGCAGCCCACAAAAAGTAATCAACAATCCCTACGATAACCAGAAAGCCCGATGATTTTGCGTCATCGGGCTTTCACTTTTATTTATCAGGCAGTCTCTCTATTTTTCTTCTTTTGTTGGGGGCTGTGGATTCCAGCGGGCTTGCTGGCGGGCTGCCATCTGGGCTTCGGCGGGATTGTCTTGCGCTTGCCACAGTTGGGTGCCTTGCAGTTCGTCGGGCATGTATTGCTGATTCACAAAGTGGCCAGGATAGTCGTGGGCATACATATAGTCGCGCCCGTAGCCCAACTGCTTCATCAGTTTCGTGGGGGCATTACGCAGGTGCAGTGGCACTGGTGCATTGCCAGTTTGCTCCACGAGTTGCAAAGCGCTGTTGATGGCATTGTATGCCGAATTGCTCTTGGGAGAGGTGGCAAGATAAATGGCACATTCACTGAGCGGTATGCGTCCTTCTGGCCATCCAATCTTGTTGATAATATCGAAGGTGGCATTAGCAAGAAGCAGAGCATTCGGATTGGCTAAACCAATGTCTTCAGCCGCTGATATACACAACCGACGAGCAATGAATTTGGGATCTTCGCCGCCTGCAATAAGGCGTGCCAGCCAGTAGACCGCTGCATCAGGGTCGCTGCCACGCACCGACTTGATGAAAGCCGAGATGATATCGTAGTGCATTTCTCCGTCTTTGTCAAACGCCATAGGATTTTGCTGCAGTCGCTCAGTCACAACTTTGTCGTTGAGCACAAATGGCTCGTTGTCATTGAGCGACTGGTGGAGCAGGTCAAGGATATTGAGCAGTTTTCGGGCATCGCCACCACTGAAGCGGAGCAACGCCTCGGTTTCTTCCACACGCACTTCACGATTCTGGAAAATGGCATCGGTCTTGAGGGCATGGTCGAGGAGTTGTAAGAGGTCGTCTTTGTCGAGCGACTGGAGTACATACACCTGAGCACGCGAGAGCAATGGGCGAATCACTTCAAATGAAGGATTCTCGGTGGTGGCGCCTATGAGGGTGACGGTACCATTCTCCACAGCTCCCAACAGCGAATCTTGCTGCGATTTGTTGAAACGGTGAATTTCGTCGATAAATAGGATTGGGCGCCCCTTTGTGAACATGCTTCGTGCATCTTTTTCGCAACGCTCGAGCACTTCACGCACATCTTTCACGCCAGAGGTGACGGCTGAGAGCGTGTAGAAGGGCACCTTTATTTGTTCTGCAATGATGCGAGCGAGCGTAGTCTTCCCCACGCCAGGAGGCCCCCAAAGGATGAACGAAGCCACATTCCCGCTTTCAATCATTCGGCGAATCACTGCACCCTCGCCCACCAAATGACGCTGTCCTATATACTCATCGAGCGACTTTGGACGCAGACGCTCTGCCAATGGTTGAAAACTCATTATCTATTTATTATAATACTTTGTTTTTTTATTATTCGAGAATGGTGTTGATAAGGGCTGTGACATCGCTCACATTCACCACACCATCGCAATTAATATCACAAACTTTGATATCGTATTCAGCCTCTCCCAATATCATATTGACAAGAGCTGTGACATCGCTCACATTCACCACGCCATCGCCGTTAATATCGCCCAAATATGCCACGATATTGCCAAACTCTTTCCATACGGGTGCAGCCTTATACAGCTTTACTGCATCGCCATTGGGCACATATAGTGTGCGAGCCGACAAATCGGTGAACATGCCGAAAGGCGACCTCAATTCGCTCAATGGAAGTGGTTCTACCGTGCCGCAGTAGAATTTCTTGCAATTGGTCATTCCGAAGAATGCGTTGGCACCAATGTAGGTCACACTCGTTGGCAATGTGAAAGAGCCCATAATCGAACAGTTGCCAAACGCCCACTCCCCTATGGACAGCAATCCGTCAGGCAGTTCTATCGTTTTCATCGCATCGCATCCGTAGAATGCAAAAGGCGAAATATCGGTCACAGAAGATGGCATCGTATAGCCTCGCCACGAAGCGTTCTTCCGGCAGAAAGTGACAAGCGTCTTTGCATCCTTGGTCATCAATATGCCGTCGATATCGCAGTAAACGGGATTCTCTGGGTCGACAGTGATGGTTTTCAATTGGGTGCATCGCTGAAATGCCCTGCTTCCTATTTCTGTCACATTCTTCCCCACTGTCACCGTACGCATGGCTGTGCAGCCAAAGAACGCCTCACTGCCAATGTAGGTGACCGATTCGGGCAACGCTATATCCAGGATGCGACTACATCCGTGGAAAGCGAAATCTCCGACACGAGAGAGCGACTGCGGCAAATTGATAGCCGTCAGCGAATCGCAAGCGTTGAAAGCATAATCACCAATCACATCGATAGTGGCAGGCAATTCCACACCCGAAAGCCCGTGGCAGGCATTGAAGGCACCAAAGCCGATGCCTGTAACAACCGCACCACCCGCTTCAGCAGGAATAACAACTTTCCCTGTATAATAGGCGTCGCCCAGCACCACAGTGGCCTTGCCGGGTTGTTCAATCACATAACTGATGCCGTCGCTCTCAAAGCGTTGGGCATCTGCAGAAAAAGCGGCACCGAATGCCAATGTCATTACCGATATACTCTTAAGTAGTTTCATTAGTGAATACACTTTTATTAATTTACGAAGTTAACGAGAATGACGGACATTAACAACAAAGAAGTTGAATTTTTTACAAAAAAAAGAAACAGATTTTGCCGTTAAGCATTTTAGCAGTAATTTTGCATAGAGTTTTACGCAAAAAGTAAAATAATTTAATTCAAATGGGAAATAAAATCACAACACAGCATATCAGCACCGGCAAAGGCCTATTGGCACTCTCTCCTATCGTCGTATTTCTCCTGCTATATGTGGCAGTGTCGGTCATCATCGGCGACTTCTACAAGATGCCCCTGTCCATCGCTTTCATCATAGCATCGATGTGGGCACTGCTTTTCATCCCGAAAATGAAAATCGCTGAACGCATCGAGATTTTCTCAAAGGGCGCAGCCAACAGCAATGTGCTCTACATGATTTGGATTTTCTTCTTGGCGGGAGCATTCTCTGCACTTGCCAAAGGTATCGGAGCTATTGATGCTACCGTAAATCTGGCATTGGCTTCATTGCCATCCACATTCATCGTGCCCGGACTCTTCATCACTGCATGCTTCATTTCCATGTCGATAGGCACTTCTGTGGGCACCATTGTGGCTCTCACACCATTTGCCTGCCAATTGGCACAAAGCACCGGAACCGACACCGCTTTCCTCGTTTCGGTGGTGCTGGGAGGCTCATTCTTTGGCGACAACCTCTCATTTATCAGCGACACCACCATTGCCGCCACCCGAAGCCAAAAGGTGAAGATGAACGACAAATTCAAGACCAACCTATGGCTTGCCCTCCCGGCGGCAATCGTCACATTAGGCGTATACATCTCGGTAGGCGACATACAACAAACCACCCACGCAGCCACAAACAGCGCATCGTGGTGGAACATATTGCCATATCTTATCGTCATTGTGTCGGCAATTTTCGGAGTGAATGTGCTGCTTGTGCTCACCATGGGCATCCTTTCCTGCATAGCCATCGCCCTTTGCGGGTTGGCCGATGCAAGCCTCATCGACATGTGCGGCTACATGGGAAATGGCATTAAAGACATGAGCGACCTCATCATCGTCACCCTCCTTGCAGCCGGATTGCTTGGAGTGATTAGTTACAACGGCGGCGTGAAATACATCATCCAAGTGCTTACAAGCCGCATCAGCAGCAGCCGAGGCGCACAAGCCGTGATTGCCATGCTCGTGAGCATGGTGAATCTCTGCACCGCCAACAACACCATCGCCATCATCACCGTAGGCGACATTGCACACAAAATTTCACAACAATTCAAACTCGACCCTCGCAAAGTGGCAAGTCTCCTCGACACCTGCTCGTGCATCGTACAATGCCTCATCCCCTACGGCGCACAATCGTTGATGGCGGCAGGCCTCGCCCACCTCAGCCCCGTAGCATTCCTTCCCTACCTCTACTACACCTGGGCCCTCGCCACCATGGTAATCCTCTCCATCATCTTCAACCTCCCCCATCGCCCCAAATAGCCCTTGAAAGAATCTCGATTTAAGTTTTTTATATACAAAATATAAAATCGCACCTTCACTTTTCAAAGTGTAAGTGCGATTTTATTATGTATAATTGGTTTCCTACTTGAGGATTTGGTTGATGAGGGTGGTGACGTCGCTTACGTCGACCGTGCCGTTGCCGTCGATGTCGGCAACATCGTTGATGATGCCCTCTCCAAGAATAATATTTATTAAAGAGGTGACATCGCTCACGTCGCATACACCGTCGCCATTCACATCACCTGCCACTTTACCGTCGGTGTCGCTTGCAGTGAGTACCACTTCGTGGACGGCTCCTGTGCTGTTGACATCGGCTGATGGTGCAGAAAGGCGCCATGAGAGGCGTTGTGCGCCCTCGGGGACTGCTACATAGTCGGTAAAACATTGCTCATACATCGCTTCGCTATAAGCGTGCTTGGCACTTGCCACCACCACGCCTTGCTCATTGAGCAGCTCCAGTGTGGGCGATGCTTTTGATATGCTGTATTTGGCTTGTGAATAGTCTTTAACAATGATTCGCACCTCGGCTTTAACGTATTTCACATTTTTGCTAGTGAACTGTGGAGAAACGAGCATATAGTTGCCATAAATGTTCACCTTGTTACCACAAATGTAATCGTAGTTCAATTCCACTCCCGATCGGGAATAGTTCCAGCCATCGAAACTATTCAGATTGAATTCCGCCAACTTCTGCGCATGCATCGAAAACATTGACACCAAAGAAAGCAGAATGGCAACCATTGTTTTTTTCACTTCCATACCAAAGCCAAAATTAGTTAATGTGAGATCTATCAGTTGTTCAGAATACAAAGTTATTAAAAATAAACGAACTATGTGTTGCCGAAAAATAAAAAAGTGGCGAGAGATGATTCTCTTACCACTATATGGTGTCCAAGATGAGACTCGAACTCACACGAACCATTGTTCACTACCCCCTCAAAGTAGCGCGTCTACCAATTCCGCCACCTGGACATCTGGGAGCGAAAAACGGGACTCGAACCCGCGACCCCGACCTTGGCAAGGTCGTGCTCTACCAACTGAGCTATTTTCGCATCAACATTTCTGCATAAGGAGCATTCCTCATTTGCGGTTACAAAAGTAGTAACTTTTATTGACCTGACAAAATATTTTTCACATTACATGAGCACAATTTTCATACAGAATAGAAATATTTCTTTTCTACAGCAAAGCCATAGAAACAAAAAAAGTGGTAAGAGAAAACTCTTACCACTTTTTGGTGTCCAAGATGAGACTCGAACTCACACGAACCATTGTTCACTACCCCCTCAA
>JAUNNJ010000136.1 GCA_030531495.1 Bacteroidales bacterium | reverse complement strand
ATTATTTTAAAAAAAATAGATAGATTTATTATTCTGCTGGTAGTAAAAAAATGGGCTCTTGCTGCCGTGATGGTGCAAGAGCCTTTATGTATCTGTATAGGAATTCGTGCTTTTGATTAGTGGCATCCGCTGCAGCCTGAGCAGCCACCTTCACCACAGTTGCCGCCGCAACTGCCACATCCCTGATGTGGATGCAATTCTTCTTCGGTGGCGTCGCGAACCACGAGCACCTTGCCCTGGTAGCGCACGGTTTCGCCAGCGAGCTGGTGGTTGAAGTCGAGAGTGACGTGTGTGTCGGTGATTTCAATCACAAGTCCTTCCACGCGTTGACCACCGGCAGTCATCATAGGCACATAGTTGCCCAGAGCCACACGCTCGGTGTCGAATTCGCCGTCGCCATTTTTGAAAATATCCTTTTCGATAGGGATAATCATATTTTGGTCCTTTTCGCCGAATGCTTCAGCAGGAGCCAGAGAGAAATCGAAGTCGGCACCTTCAGCCAAACCTTCAATATTTTTCATAAATCCCTCAATCATAGCGAAATCGTTGCCAAACACGAATACGTCGGGCTTACTTTCCGAAAATTCAAACACAGGCACATCTTGCTCGGCGCCCACCACGAAAATCTTGTAGGCCAAAGCCACATATTTTCCTTTTGCAATAGTTTCCATTATATAATCTTTTTGTTTTTTCTGATTCAAAATAGCTGCCGAGCCACTGCCGTACAGCCACTGCAAAGTTAAGCATTTTCTTCCACACCGCAAAAAACCCAACATTCTGCATAGTCAAGGAATAAAAAACGGCAATTTTTATACAATTATTTTGGGATTTACGATAGCATTTCGTAACTTTACGGCTATAAGAACATACATTATAAACCAGGCCATAGAAAACAAAAAAACTGAATATCATGGCCAAAATAAATACTTAAAGATTATGATGAAGAATTTTCGTCTTTCAATCCCAACGCGCCTCGTGTTTGGCGTTGGAGAATTGAAACGCCTGGCTAAGCAGCCACTCCCTGGTAAAAAAGCACTTATCGTGATTTCTGCGGGTACCTCAATGAAGAATTTCGGATACCTCGACACAGTGGTTAATCAACTTAAAGAAGCAGGCGTCGACAGCGTAGTATTCGACAAAATAAAACCAAACCCATGCAAGGCTCACGTGACTGAAGGTGCAGAGCTGTGCAAAGCTGAAGGTTGCGACTTCGTGCTCGGTTTGGGTGGTGGCAGTTCTATCGACACCGCCAAGGCTATTGCAGTGGTTGTGGCTATGGGCGGCGACCTTTGGGACTATGTAAGCGGCGGCCACGGCAAATCACAACCAGTGACCAAGGCGCTCCCTATCGTGGCTATTCCTACCACCGCAGGCACAGGCACAGAAATCGACCCATGGGGTGTGATTACCGACGAAGAACTCAACGAAAAGATTGGTTTCGGTTTCCCACAAACCTTCCCTGCCCTCTCTATCGTTGACCCAGAAACTATGGTGTCGGTTCCTGCAAAGCTCACCGCTTACCAAGGTTTCGACGCATTCTTCCACGCAGCAGAAGGCTATATCAACAGTAAGCACGCTTCTTCTATCAGCGACCTCTATGCACTCGAAGCCATCCGCTTGCTCGCTAAATACTTGCCAAAAGTGGTGGCCGACGGACGCGATGTTCACGCTCGCGCTAAAGTGGCTTGGGGTAGCACCCTCGCCGGTATGGTGGAAAGCACCAGCGGATGCACTGGCGAACACGCACTCGAGCACGCACTCAGCGCTTTCTATCCAAAGCTTCCTCACGGAGCCGGCCTCATCGCTATCAGCAAAGCTTACTACAAGACTTTCAAGAACGACTGCATGAAGCGCTACATGAAGATGGCAGAAAAGATGACCCAACAAAAGGCTGCTCGCCCAAGCGACTTCCTCGATGCACTCGCAACCATGCAACGCCTCTGCAGTGTTGACAACATCAAGCTGAGCGACTACGGTATCACTCCTGCCGACTTCGATAAATTCGTGGACAATGCCATCGACACTGGCGCTATGATGCTCGACGGCGACCCACGCTTCCTCACCAAAGAAGACATTTACAAAATCTATCAAGATTCTTACAAGTAAATCCGTCCAATATCTTTTATATTCCAAGGCTCTTTCGCGTGTTTGGCGAAGGAGCCTTCGTTTTCACACTATTGCCTGAGGAGGAAACGGACAAATACCATCAATTCCTTCCGAAGGACCGCTAAGGAGTTTTAGAACATTTTTATGGCAAAATTCTCCATTATTCCCCATTTTTCACTATATTTGCAATGATATATGACCCTATAACTGTCACATCCAATAATTGCATGAAGAAAAATTTACCACTACATAGCGCTATCGATGAAATCCACATTTCCGATATGCCCAAGCTCTTTAGCGGAATTAAATATTTCGATGGCAACATAGCATTTGCAGACAGCATCACTTCTATTCCAAACTTGAAGGCAGCATTTAAAGTGACTTTTGTGAGCGTTGTGTTTTGCCACAAGGGCGAACTGAAGCTGCAACTCAACGGCAAGGAATACACCATTAAAGAGCACGAGGCGCTGTTTATCGGCACCAACACCGTGGTTAGCAACATCAGCCACTCCGAAGATTTTGAAAGTAAAATCGTGGTGGTGACCAACACCATCACCATGAACT
This sequence comes from Bacteroidales bacterium, assembly GCA_030531495.1. Classification (GTDB taxonomy): domain Bacteria; phylum Bacteroidota; class Bacteroidia; order Bacteroidales; family Muribaculaceae; genus Sodaliphilus. Next base: position 584 of record JAUNNJ010000136.1, on the reverse strand, counting down.
TCATCAACAAAAGCATCATTGATGCCGTGATGCAAATCAACACCCACCCCGTGGCACAATTTGCGCCAGAGGAAACAGAACTCCTGCTGAAATACTACGAACTGGCTCTGTTTAAGATTGAGCATCCACAGGTGAACTATAGCCGCGACACCCTGATGGGCGTGCTCAGATGCTTTGCCCTCGATATGCTCTCAAGCGTGAGCCGACATATCAGCGAGGCAGATAACAGTATGCTCCGACAAGGCGACAAACTCTATCACAAGTTTCTGCTCTTGCTGGCCAACAACGAAACCAACGAGCGCAGCGTGCAATACTTTGCCGACAAGCTATTTGTGTCGCCAAAATACCTTACCAGCATCTGCAACGAGAAGAGCGGAAGCACTGCCAGCGACCTCATTGCCGCAAGCATCGTGAGCCGCATTCGTCAAATGCTCCAATACAGCGACAAGAGCATCAAGGAAATTGCTGCTGAAATGAATTTCGACAACCTCTCTTTCTTCGGAAAATATGTGAAGAAACACTTAGGCGATTCGCCCAACAATTTCCGCAAGAAAAACGCCTACGGAAAATAGGGAAGATTAGAG
>JAUNNJ010000135.1:2593-3263 GCA_030531495.1 Bacteroidales bacterium | reverse complement strand
TTGTTTTCAACATAAAAAAATAAGATAATTCCAGCATCATGTTGGAACTATCTAATCAAATACGTGCTGCAGGCGAATGCATAATCGGACACATAAAAAGTGCGAGCCTTCTTATGGTGTTCCGAGGTACAAGCGTAGGAATAATTTGGACCTCCTCCGTCAATAAGATAATGCCCGCACAGTTAGGTGCTAGGCATCATTCTATCAATATTGACGGAGTTGGCATTCCTATCGCGTACAAACGCCCATGCCAACCATCTTTGATGTGGTTTTATCCAATTTAACTAAGTTTCCTACGCTTGTTTTGAGGAACACCACAAAGATAGCCTGATGCTGTTATGTTAATATTTTAGTTTCTTTATTCTGTTTGTTTCCACTTCCCAAGAAGTAGACTTGTCATTAATTTTTTAGTTTAACATAGATTTCTTTTCTCCATTAGTTTTATGCCATATAGAGCATTAGGCAATTGTTACGACACAGCAACATTGTTGCCTGTATCATGTAGCTTTTACAAAGATACAAAAAAAATAAGTTTCGTGTATTGTTTAACGAGAATTTTTGGGCAACAGCAAAATATGATAGTGCACATGGTCGATAAGCGTGTTGACTTTCTGGGCTCATTGGTGCTAATTGGGTTCAAATCGGATATAATCGGTGTTTATGCCTGGCA
>JAUNNJ010000135.1:0-2583 GCA_030531495.1 Bacteroidales bacterium | reverse complement strand
ATTAGACAGAATTCCTTTTTGGCATTGTTTACTGTGTGAAAATATCATATCTTCGCCCAGAGTTCTTTGGCATGTTGAATATCTCGTGAAAGGTGTTTCACTCGTAACACGAAAACAGTCACCACTTCCGATTTGGACCAAAATAATGGCGGTTTTTGGTCCAAAAGCGAACTAAAAAATGGTGTTTCGGGTGTTTCAGGTGTTTCGCGCGTTTCTGGTGATTCTGTAAATTCTGAAGAAACTGACATTTGCTATAATAACGGAATATATTTATTTGGCATTGTGCCATTTTAATCTTTTTGATTGATGTATGAGATTTATGAATGGGGAGCAATTTCTAATATCTGTGTGGGGGCGGATATATCGAAAAAGTTTCGTAAATTTGTAGGTTAAAATTGCATTTGTTATGAAGATTTTGAATAAAATATTGGTGGGGGCTGTGATGGCCTCTGCGTCGGTGATGAGTGTGGAAGCACTGGAGTTGGAGGATTTCGTGCTTTCATATCGTCCTTATGGCATTGCTGCCACTCAAAAGGCATTGAATGGTGAGTATTACTACCAGAAGAGCGTCGACGGTTCGAAAATCTATAAGATTGCCTACAAGAACGAGGCCGACGAAACCACTGTGTTCGACAGCGAAGAATTGCGTGGCTGCAAAATTACTGATTGGGATGGCTATGAGATGAGTGCCGACGAGAGTAAGATTTTGCTGCATACCGACACGAAGATGGTGTATCGCTATTCATTCACAGCCGATTATTACGTTTACGATGTGAAGACACAGCGCATCACCAAACTCACAGAGGAGGGCGGGGAAGAGATTGCCACGCTGAGCCCCGACAATGAGAAGGTGGCGTATGTAAAGCACAATAATGTGTATATCAAGAATTTGGTTGACGGCACTGTGACCACAGTCACTACCGACGGCGAGAAGAACAAGGTGATTAATGGTGTGCCCGATTGGGTGTATCAGGAGGAATTTGGCATTCTCAACTCATTGAGATGGTCGCCAAGTAGCAAAACGCTGGCATTTATCCGCTTCGATGAGAGCGAAGTGCCCATGTATTCAATGACGATGTATGAGGGCGATTGTCACCCTAACAAAGACTATGCGTTGTATCCCGGTAGTTACGACTATAAATATCCTGTGGCTGGCGAGAAAAATTCAGTGGTGAGTGTGATGGCTTTCGACCTTGCTGCCAAGCAGCTCAAGAAGATGAATCTGCCTATCACAGATGAGCACTATGTGCCTCACATCGACTATGGTGCGCAGGACGACCGGCTGATGGTGAGCACGCTCAACCGCACTCAGAACGATTTCCACATCTATGCGGTGAACACGGCCACAGCTGCCGCCACAGAGGTGTATGCAGAGCAATCCACATCTTGGATTGACAGCGAAACAGCCAACAATGTGAAATACTACGATTCGTTTTTTGTGATTCCAAGCGAGAAATCTGGCTATATGCACCTTTATCAATATGCCTACGATGGCACACTGATGAAGCAACTCACTTCGGGCAACGACAATGTGACCGACTTCTATGGCTACGACAAGGCGCACAAACTGTTCTACTACCAGCGCACCGACGGTCCACTCGACCGTGTGGTAGAAAGTGTGGATGCAGCAGGAAAAGTGATTGCGCTGACCAAAGGGAAGGGCACATACAGCGCAAAATTCAATAGCAATTTCAAATACTATATTCGCACTTATAGTTCGCAACGTGTGCCTAACCAATATGCCATCTACAATGTGAATGGCAAGAAAGTGCGCGATTTGCAACTCAACAGCGAATTTGCTGAAAAGTATACCGCTACCGAAGTGCCTCATCGCGAGTTTATCACAGTGGAAAGTGATGGCTACACGCTGAATGGCTATATTATCAAACCTGTTGATTTCGACCCATCGAAAAAGTATCCAGTGATTATGAACCAGTACAGCGGACCAGGCTCGCAACAAGTGCTTAACAAGTGGAGTATGGACTGGCAGGAATATTTTGCTACACAGGGATTCATCGTGGCTTGTGTGGATGGCCGTGGCACTGGTGGCCGCGAAAAGGCGTTCCAAAGCGTGGTTTATCAGAAGTTGGGCAAATACGAGAGTATCGACCAGATTGCTGCTGCAAAGTATATGGCGAGCTTGCCTTATGTTGACGCTAACCACATCGGCATCTGGGGCTGGAGCTACGGCGGCTATGAAGCGCTGATGGCGATGTCGACCCCAGGCAGTAACTATGCTGCGGGTGTGGCTATAGCCCCAGTGACTTCGTGGAAATTCTACGACACCATCTATGCCGAACGCTATATGCGTACGCCTCAGGAAAACCCTGATGGCTACCGCGATGGCGCTCCTCTGGAAAATTACGACAAATTGAAGGGTAAGTTGCTCATTATGTGGGGCAGTGCCGACGATAATGTGCACGTAATCAACTCAATGCAGTATATCTCAAAACTCCATGGTCAAGGCACTCAGTTCGACATGATGGTGTATCCAAATATGAATCATAGCATCAATGGATGCGGTATTCGTTTGCCTCTCTACCAAAGAGTGCTTAATTTCTTCAAAACCCATCTTCAGAAGTA
>JAUNNJ010000053.1 GCA_030531495.1 Bacteroidales bacterium | reverse complement strand
GGCACTTAAAAACAGCAAGGGTGTACCAAACTGTGAATTTTGATACACCCTCTTAATATTAATTGTTATCGCTAACGATAATCAACTCTAATTACTTAACAATCACTTTCTTACCGTTAATAATGTTAAAGCCCTTTTGTGGAGCAGAAAGCTTGCAACCGAGAATATCGTAAACACCAGTCTTAACAACGTCTGCAGCATTCACATCATTAATGCTGGTTGGTTCTTGTGTTTCATAGCTCATTTGAGGAGCAATGCACAACGAAACTGGTTGGTCTACGCTTTCATACCAAGTGTAAGTGCCCAGTGAATTGTAGTCTGCGTCTTCATCTTCAAGAAGGTGATATGCACTGTTGCGAGCGTTTTCGCTGCGCATCACACCAAGAATGTTCACATTGTCGTTGTCACCTTGTGGGAAACCGTCAACAACTACGAAGAAGTCGGCTTTAACTGCTACAGGAGTTTCAAACATGAACTTAGTTGGAAGAATTTCGTTAGGGTCAACTGCCAACTCTGCAACTTTCTTCTTTGAGGTTGCAAGCACTTCTCCTGGCATGCCTTTTGCATCTGGCGCGCAAAGACTTACAGTGATTTCCGCATCCTGATCTGCTGCTGTGGCATTATCAAAGTATACAGTCACGCCTTCTACTTTCGCTTCAACCATTGGTGCGTGGTAGCGTTCAGCGAACGCCTTCATACCCACCCAGTTGGTGCCACCATAGTAGCCATACCATCCGAGTGAAATGCCACCAATATTACCGAGTTCATCTGGTGAGATATTCCACACTTCTTGAGTGCCACCTGCTTGAATTGCCTCCACGAGGAAGTCGCGATCTGAACCGGCATCATTTGCTACTACAAGTTCCAAACCGTATTTTCCTTCTTGAAGGTAAGTGACTGTAGGATTTTGCTCTGCGCTTTCAGCTACGTCAGCACCTTCAAACTTCCACTTCCAGCTGGTTGGAGTACCTGTTGAGAGGTCGTTAAATTGCATTGCCACATTGGTTGGTACGAATGCGTAAGCGTATGGAGAATAGTAAGCACCTTCAGGAATGCCGATGTGAGCCTTAGGCGCAGCAACATTCACAACCACGTATTCAGCCTTTGTGGTTTCTGCAGATTCGCCACCCTTAGAGATTGTAAGTTTCACATTGTACTTACCAGCCTTATCAAACTTCACTACTGGATTTTGTTCAGTATAAGTAGATGGGGTCACACCTTCAATGGTCCATTCCCATGCTGTTGGGTGACCTTGTGAGAGATCCTTAAAGTGAACTACTTCGCCTTCAAAGATATTGATTTTAGCATCTTCTGACGAATCTTCACGCTTAATCTTGAAGTTGTCGATAGCCATGCTTTCGCCATAAGTACCATCATAGATGAATTCAAATGTACACTTGTGACCAGCAAACTTCGCTAAATTAAAGCTAAATTTTTCCCAGCTTGGACCTGTAAATTCATTTGCCTGTGCCCACTTGAATGCGTCAAACAATGTGGTCTGAGTGCCATCAGTGAGATCGTTAACCATGAATTTCAAGTTTGCAGAATACAACCAAACACCCTCAAAGCAAAGATAGAATTCAGCCTTGCTGTTGGCTTGTACTTCCACTTCTGGAGAAACAGCACGTTCGCGCTGAGCATCTGATGCATAGTAAATCGTAAGAGAATACTTGCTGCTTGGGTCAATAGTAGTAAACTCTGGAACATTGGTAAATGGAGCGCTTGAAGCAAGTGTCCAAGTTCTATCGTTGATGCCATAATATTTCCATGTAGAAGCTTCTTCCACACTATCCCAACCTTGAGAATAGTAGGTCACCGAGCTTTCTTCTGCGCCAAAATCAGCCTTCAGTGGAATATTCATTGTGAATTGACTTGTGGCTGGCAAACCGATATTGTTGTCACCCACAGCCACGCAAAGCAATGTGCAAGTTTCGTCGATAGTCACTGTGGCAGTGTTTCCTGGCACGATAATGGTCTTTTCGTCATAGCCCATATCTTCCACATCAGTAAGCTCTGTGCTATACCAGATAGCTTTACACAAAGGGTCATCGCTTGTGATTGTCACTGTCACTGGTTCTGTGAATGTTCCACCATTTGGAGAGACTGTTGGGGCAGGAATCACAGGCTTTGGCACCACTACCAAAGTGTAGGAAGCAGTAGATGCTTTGTAATCATCATTTCCTTCAAAAGTTGCAGTCACAGTAGCGGTACCAGTCTTTTTACCTGTTGTAAAAATGCTACCAGAAGTGCCAATCACTGCAAGTTCGGTATCAGAACAAGAATATGTGATTGGCGACACTTTGTAAGGGTTATTCAAATAGTTAGCTGTAGCGTTGTCACCAGATTCTACAGTCACTTCTGTCAAAGGATATGAAAGTTCAGGGTCCTTTGGGTCTGGCTTCACGATGCCCGGGCCATCATATTCAATAGTCATGCTATAGAAATAGATAATACCCTTGGTGTCAGATGTCTGATCCATTGTAATGCAGATTTCACCCTCTTGTGCATCACCTGTAGGGGTGAATGTGTAAGTAGCTTTCTCCGTTGTTGGATTTGCCGCATCACCATAGTTAACACCGTTGACCGAAACACCAATAGCAACTTCTTGTGCTGCATCTTTGGTTTTAGCCTCAATCTTGACAGAAAGGATTTTGCCAAGCAACTTCGATGTTGTAAGAGTTGCGTGTGTCACAGGGCTCTTCGCCGAGCCAAAATACTGACCAGCTGAAGCGGTATAAGCAGTCACAGATGTGTTGCCGCTATATGTCCACTCAAGCTGCTTTAGCATAGTGGTTTGCACGGTTTCGCTATTATCTGTAAGATGATAGAAACCTTCTCCACCGCTTGATTTTGAAGTATCCCATGCGTGGGACCAAGTCTTAACTTCAGCAAACGCCGTTGTACTCATAACGAGCATTAGCAACAAAGCGAAGACTTTCTTAGTTAAATTCATCATAAAATCGTTAATAAAAATTGTTACTTAGAATATTTTTTTACAAAAGTACTAATAAATATTATAATCAACGTAATTATCTCTCACAAAATTACGCATAAAGCCATGAAAGTCGCCCTTCATAGCCATACGTAAAATCTTATTTCCTACAATTCTTGAAAATGTCAATTTTTCAAAGTAATCCGCATTTCACACCTGCCACAATCACAATGCACTTCAAAAACATTATCACCAGTTTGCAGCAGCAGTTTTTCAGGGAGTCGCCTTCCCCCTTTCAGTTTCTTACATGCGCCCAATTCGCGACGTATACAATACCGTGTATGCATCACAGTTGGATTACCTTCAGGCATCTCGCACTCTAATGCTGGTTCAACTATTTCTGCTCCGTGATCCTTGTATAATTCTTTAGCCAAATGGTTTGCAACATTGTCGTAATAGGTCAAATTCTTTGAAAAGCACAACGCATCTCTCTGCTCTGGCAATCGGAGTGGTCGTATAAAAGTAATTCGTTGTGCACGATCAAGCAATTCAACAGCCTCTCTTCTTAACTGACCCAACACTGACAACGGAATAAAAAGCTCACCCATCACTTCTGCTTTATCAAGGCGGTATATTGTGTCACCCAGTTTTCCTATTGCTTGAGTTTGACGAGGTCCCTGGTCAGTTTTCGACATTTCTGGTTTTTGACATGATACAGATTTCACTACACGATTTCCACGTTCGTCAGATAGCTGCAGATTCAGCAAATCATTCGCCCACCACAATCGTGCATCTATTTTCACTTTTCTCGAGGCCGACTGCCCCCTGAGCAAATCATCAAACGCCTTATCGTATGTCCTAAAGATTGGAGTACCCGCTTGTATGGAAATCACATCCTTTAATATCAAATCGGACCCTTCCACTCTATTCACACGGAAACCAACATATTCACCATACTGGTCGAAAAAACTCAAACCATCGCCGTTTGATATTTTAGCTGTAGTTGAGATTCTTACAGTTTTCCCATTGGTACAAAGCACAGTTCCAACTGGCTCACCAAGCGATTTAGGAGTTCGGAGCGAAGCCATTTCTACACCATTTTTCGGATTGCGTTCCGTCAAAAAATAAGTAGTGAATGAACGATTAAAACTCTTCAACAAATTAGGTTCAAAGGTGTGTTCCGACACACCATACGATGCCCTTACATATTTATCCGGATGAGCAGAAATCACCTTATCAAGAACTTGGCGATAATATGCCACCACATTCTTCACATAACCGCAATCCTTCAATCGGCCTTCAATCTTTAGCGACGACACTCCGGCCTCAAGCAGTTCTTCGACATGGCCACTTGCGTCATAATCGCGAAGCGAAAGCAGGTGTTTGTTCTTTTCAAGCACATTACCATCGCCATCAAGCAAGTTGAATGGCAGGCGACAAATCTGGGCACATTCACCCCTGTTAGCACTTCTGCCTTTTAAGCACTGGCTCACCTGGCATCTGCCACTATAGCTTACACACAAAGCGCCATGCACGAATGCTTCAAGAGGAGTTTGAGGCACAGTATTATGAATTTCGGCAATTTCTTTCAGCGACAGTTCTCGTGCCATTACCAACTGAGAAAAGCCCATGTTCTCAAGGAACTTTGCTTTTTCCGGTGTGCGCAAATCACACTGTGTGCTTGCATGAAGGGATATTGGCGGAATATTCATTCGCAGTATGCCCAAATCCTGCACAATCAGCGCATCAACTCCAGCCGAATAAAGGTCTGCAATCAAATTTTCAACACGCTGAATTTCTTCGTCATACACAAGCGTGTTAACGGTAGCATACGCCCGAGCGCCAAATTGATGTGCAAAAGCGGCCACACGAGCGATATCTTCAGTCGAATTACCGGCAGCAGCACGGGCGCCGTGGCTCTTCGGTCCCATGTACACCGCATCTGCTCCATGCAGTATCGCTTCTATCGCGATATCTGCATCACGTGCAGGTGCCAGCAATTCTATTTCTCTCTGCTTAGTTTTCATTTTCATCACAAAAGTACTAAAAAAACACTTCATTTTGGGAATTTTAAGCATAGTTTGCGTTTTTGTCTGTAGTTTTAGCAGTTTTTTGAGTTTTTACGCTTGTTTTCTTGTAAATAATGAGTAATTTTGCAGTTTAGAACAAAAACGCTTTTTTTGACACGACCAATGACCGGTAGAATTATTACAATATTATGTGCGGCAGCACTGCTCACAAGTTGCGGCGAATATAACAAAGCGCTCAAGAGCACCGACTATAATTACAAATTCGAATTCGCAAAGCAAGCTTTCGAACAAAAGAGGTATACCCAAGCCTATACCCTTCTTGAAGATGTCCACACTGTGTTCCGTGGCACTCCTAAAGCAGAAGAAGCCCTATACCTTCTCGCATTGAGCTATTACGAAAACAAGGACTACCTCAACTCTGGCTCATATTTTAAGCAATACTATACACAGTATCCTAAAGGCCAATACACAGAGCTCGCTCGTTACTACTCTGGTTACGGATACTACCTTGATTCGCCCGACCCACAGCTCGACCAAAGCGAAACAGTGAAAGCGATCGAAGAACTTCAAGCTTTCCTTGACTATTTCCCTAAGAGCGACAAGGTGTCGATTGCACAAAATGCCATCTTTGAGCTCCAAGACAAACTTGTGCTAAAGCAATTGCAAAACGCGACGCTGTATTTCAACCTCGGCAACTACATGGGCAACAACTATGAAAGTTGTGTAATCACAGCGAAGAACGCAATTAAGGATTATCCTTATAGCAAATATAAAGAGCAGCTTGAATTCCTCATTCTCAAAGCTCGCTACAACGAAGCAAGCGAGAGCGTGGACGAAAAGAAGGAAGAACGTTTCCGCACTGTAATCGACGAATACTATTCATTCACCAACGATTACCCTGATAGCCAAAACCGCAAAGAAGCAGACAACATCTTCAAAATTGCGAGCAAACATGTAAACGACAAATAAAAACAACAACATAAGATTCAATAAAAAATGGATTACAAAAAGACTAACGCACCGCAGACAACTACTGTAAACGACCTCATCGAACTCGCTGAACCAACAGGCAATGTTTATGAGAGTATCACTGTTATCAGCAAGCGTGCCAACCAAATTGCCGCTGAAATGAAAAGTGATTTGGAGAAGAAACTTCAAGAGTTCGCATCTATGAACGACAACTTGGAAGAAATCTCTGAAAACCGCGAGCAAATCGAAATCTCTCGCTACTACGAGAAACTCCCTAAGCCAACCCTTATTGCGACTCAAGAATTCAAGGATGGCAAGCTCTATTTCCGCAATTTAGCAAAGGAAAAAGACGGATTCGACTTCTAACTTTTCCTTTCCACAAACGAATATTAAGCCACGGTAGATTTGCCGTGGCTTTTTCTTTAAAAGCAATATTACATAAAACACCGTATTGTTAAGCACGTCAACTCACAAGCCCATCACAGGAGCCATTTCATGAATCTCTATTAAGCCACAAAAAAAGCGGCACTCGCAATTAAGCAAGCGCCGCCGAATATTTAAGAATTAGCAATCTATACAATATTAGATCACACCTTGACCCATCATTGCGTTAGCCACCTTCATGAAGCCTGCAATGTTAGCGCCCTTCATATAGTTCATATAGCCATCTTCTTCCTTGCCATACTTAACGCATTGATCGTAGATGTCCTTCATAATCTGATGGAGGTTCTTGTCTACTTCTTCTGCAGTCCAGTAAATGTGTTGAGCATTCTGAGTCATTTCAAGGCCTGATGTTGCAACACCACCAGCGTTAACAGCCTTACCTGGAGCATAAACCATCTTGTTTTCAATGAAGAGGTCGATAGCTTCTGCAGTGCAGCCCATATTAGAAACTTCTGCCACGAGAAGCACCTTGTTGTCGCGGAGCATTTCTGCATCAGCCTTGCTAACCTCATTCTGAGTAGCACATGGCATAGCGATATCCACTTTCTGTTCCCAAGGCTTCTTGCCTGCGAAGAATTGAGCATTTGGATATTTTTCTGCATAAGGAGCGCAAACATCGTTACCAGAAGCACGAAGTTCAAGCATGGTTTCAATCTTTTCAGGTGTGTTGATACCATCTGGGTCGTAGATATATCCATCAGGACCAGAGATGGTCACAACCTTTGCGCCAAGTTCTGTAGCCTTAAGCACAGCACCCCAAGCCACATTACCAAAACCAGAAACAGCCACGGTCTTGCCCTTGAAATCAGTACCGAGGTCCTTCAGCATGCTTTGTACATAGTAGCAAGCGCCAAAGCCTGTAGCTTCTGGACGGATACGGCTACCACCGAATTCAAAGCCCTTGCCAGTGAGTGTACCAGTACATTCACGGGTGAGCTTCTTGTACATACCATAGAGGTAACCAACTTCGCGGCCACCAACGCCGATATCACCAGCAGGAACATCCATATCAGGACCAATATTGCGCCACAATTCAATCATGAAAGCTTGGCAGAAACGCATGATTTCAGCGTCGCTCTTGCCGCGTGGGCTAAAGTCAGAGCCACCCTTTGCACCACCCATAGGAAGTGTGGTAAGAGCGTTTTTGAAAGTTTGTTCGAAGCCGAGGAATTTCAAGATTGAAAGGTTCACTGAAGCGTGGAAGCGGATACCACCCTTGTAAGGGCCAATGGCATTGTTGAATTGAACGCGATAACCAATATTATTTTGTACTTCACCCTTATCGTCAACCCATGTCACACGGAAAGTGAGGATACGATCTGGCTCAACCATTCTTTCAATGATTTTTGCCTTTTCGAATTCAGGATGCTTGTTGTATTCATCTTGTACTGTGAGAAGCACTTCGCGCACTGCCTGCAAATATTCCTTTTCTCCAGGGTGCTTTGCTTCAAGATCTGCTAAAATCTTATCTACATTCATGATAGATATTTTTTTATTGTTAATAGTTGTTTGTTAATTGTATTAGTATTTTTTGTGTCGCTGGTTAGCAGAATCAACGACATGGCAAATATATAGCAAATTTTCTATATAGCAATACTTTTTCGCAAATATTTTTCAAAAAACCGCAAAAATCCAACACATCCCATAGCAATTTGCCACAAAACACAAAAAAACGAATCGCAACATCATTCCAAACCCTTCCTACATTAAACAAAATATACACCTCGTTATCGCCATCGCCGTCATCATCTCCGCTGGTATTATGTGGGCAAACCGAGACACTCGTCCATGTAACGATAGCATTCAGCATTCCTCACCCTCCACAAAAAACCTTTTTGGTATTGCTCTCCATTAATAGTTTATATACTTTCGCTTCAGAGTTCTTTGAAGTCTTGAAGACAATTCTTTTGACCATAGCACAAACTGTCGCTAAAACACAGTTCCGATTTTGACCAAAAACGGCATGATTTTTGGTCCAAAACACGGTGTTTCGGGTGTTTCAGGTGTTTACACTTTCACCAATCACACCATCACCAATTTATTATATCACTATCTAATAACAACATGCCATCTTCCCACAAAACAGGGCACCTTATTGACGACAAGTTCACACCTCAAACATCTATTAAAAAGTTCAAAAAAGCGCACTTTTAACATCTAACACACACCTTTTTCAAAATATTTTCACTAAATTAGCACTAATTTTTAAACTTTGGGAAAATAGCCAAGTCTAAAATCTAAACATAATTGTAGAACTATAAAATTTCATGGATTATGAACAACAGATTTACTGCTTTTTTAGGGGTCGGATTACTGAGCTTGAGCAGTCTTGTTCAGGCACAGGATTACGACGATATCTATTTTGATGGAAAGGAAGCTCCAAAGCGTGCAGAAAAAGTGATTACCACTCCTGTAAGAGCTACTCAAACGAGCACCACCACAATGAGCACTACACCTGGCAGATATAGAATCCCTGTCAACACAGGTTCTTCTGCATCACGCAGCGATGATGAATACAATCGTCGTGGTGCCTATAGTCGAGATGTGGTTCTCGACACTATAGCTAACGACTCAACTCAAATGACCGACGGCAAATTTGCCAACACCGAACGCATTGAGCGTTTCTACAATCCAAACATTGTCAAAGGCTCTAACGACGAAGAGTTGATCACATTATATTATGACACAACTCCAACCGTTAATATCGTTATCGGTAACACATTCCCCACATTCGCATGGGGATTCGGCACTTTCTACGATCCTTGGTTTGATCCATGGTATGGACCAGGTTGGGGATGGGGATGGCATCACACAACATGGTTTCACCCTTGGTACGACCCCTGGTATGGACCAGGTTGGGCATGGCATCACCATCATTGGTATGACCCATGGCGCCATCCTTGGTATTACTCAGGTCACCATTGGGGATGGCACGACTCGAGACCTCGTTACTTAGCAGACCATGGACGCCGTCCAAATGGAAGCAACTATCATGGTGGCTTGGATGTAGGCGGCGGTCGCCGACCAGGCTATGCTGGTGGAGGTGTTAGTAGCGGCGCACGTCGTCCAGCATCAAGCAACGGCGGTTATAGTGGCGGACGCACATATGGTTCAACCAATGTATCAGGTGGACGCCCTGGCTACGCTACTGGTGGCAATGTGGGCAATGTCGGTGGTGGCACGAGCGTTGGTCGTCGACCTTCATCTACTACGAGCAGTTCAGGCTCATTCGACCGTCGTTCAACATACGGAACTCAACAACCATCCCGCTCTTCATACGACAGCCACGCTACCACACGTAGCTACGACCGTACTTCAACCTCTAATTGGGGTGGCGGTGGCCGCAGTAGCGGTGGTTATTCCGGAGGCGGATTCTCTGGTGGAGGCCATTCCGGTGGAGGCCATTCTGGCGGTGGCGGATTCTCTGGCGGTGGCGGACGTCGCAGATAATCAAGCAAACACTTATGTATTAAACACGTTCCCCGCTCTTCGCGGGGAACAAATATAAATCATAACGACGTAACATTAAATATTCTAACGATGAAGAAATTATATATTGCAGCTCTTGCTTGCTCATTGCCAATGTTGGCAAGTGCCCAGGAAACATTCGATGCTCTGCAGATGTCACAAACCGAACTTCGCGGTACAGCTCGTTTCCAATCTATGGCGGGTGCATTCGGAGCACTTGGTGGCGATATCTCAACTCTTAACCAAAACCCTGCTGGTATTGGTGTCTATAGAAGTAGCGATGCCAATGTCACTCTCAGTCTTGATTTCAACGATAGCAAGACTCCAAACCAATCAATAAGCAAAACCAATTTCAATGCTCAATCTGTCGGATATGTCGGCGCAATCCAACTCAACAACGATGTTATGCCCAACCTCAATGTAGGTTTCAGCTACAGTCGTCAGATGGATTACGATCGCCGCTACAAAGGTTGCAACAATGGTGCGCCCTCCTCGATAACCAATTATACCGCAGCATACACTGGCGAATGGACTCCAACAGAAATATCACAGAGAAGTGATTACAATCCATACTTCAAGACGAATGCGCCTTGGGCAAGCATCCTCTCATACAACAGCTACCTTATCAATTACCAGAATAAGAAATGGCAAGGATTGTACGGTGAGGGGACTTCCGCTTACAACGAATTTGAAGTTGAGCAAAAAGGCCACAAGGATGAGTATTCAGTGAATCTTGGTGGTAACATCATTAATAAAGTGTATTGGGGTATCGGTGTTGGTATTGTAGATTTGAACTACGATAGTTACCAATACTACGGCGAAACCCTCCAAAAAGCCTACATTGCAAATTATTTAACTCATGATGTAGAAATTGGCAGCGCCGACTTTGGTTTCGAAAACATCCTTCACACCGTGGGCACTGGTTACAACTTTAAACTCGGTTTGATAGTCAAGCCCGTCAACGAACTTCGTTTCGGTTTCGCATTCCACACCCCTACTTACTTCGACATGAAGGACAGCTTCAAGAGCAACGCCACTTTCGCTATGTCGAGTTCTTCATACAACACATACCACGGCACCAACGAAACTGGTGAAAAAGGTTACTACGACGAGATGCGTTATACCCTCAAGACCCCTTGGCGTTTTATGGGTAGCGTGGCTGCAGTTATCGCAAAGTCTGCAATCCTCAGCTTTGATTATGAATACGTGGATGCACAATCAATGCGCATTTGCGACAGCAGAGGTGATGAATTCATCAGCACCACCAACAACATCAAAAACAGCACCAAGGCGTCGCACATCTTCCGTGCTGGTGCAGAATATCGCCTCACTCCAAACTGGAGCATCCGTGCTGGTTATTCTCTCCAAAAGTCTCCTGTAGTTGAAGCTATTGTAAACAATATGCAAAATGTGGTTACTGTCAATACCAACCCTACATACGAATTCGACAACGACATTCAATACATTACCGCAGGTATTGGATACCACATCAACAGCTTCTACTTCGATCTGGCATACGTGCACAAAGAACGCAAGAGCCAATACAATGCATTTGCACCTATCGTCTATAATGAAGGCATAGAGCCCAATGTGTTCAGCGAAGTAAAAGACAACAACAATCGCGCTTCACTCACCATCGGTTTCCGCTTCTAACCCAAAGCAAGCGTTTTCCGCAAACAAATAAATGCCGGCTGCTTCATTCATTGAGGCAGCCGACATTGTCTATTCAAATCTTTTTTCGTAACTTTGAGCAACCAAATCCGCACACACAATGAACGACAATATCCCTGTAAATATCGACCTTGACAACCCTGAATTCCAATGCGCTTGGGAGCTACTTCAGCACACCCATAAGTCGGTATTCCTTACAGGCAAAGCGGGTTCTGGCAAGAGTACTTTCCTAAAATACATCCGTAAAAACACAAAGAAGAAAAATGTGGTCCTCGCCCCTACTGGCATCTCGGCAGTAAACGTGGGCGGCCAAACACTCCACTCTTTCTTCAAGATCCCTTTCAAGCCCCTCTTGCCCGATGACCCGGAATTTGCGCCAAGAAAGATTCGCCAAACTCTGCGTTACAACAAGGACAAGGTGAAAATCATCAAAGAGCTTGAGCTCATCATCATTGATGAGATTTCTATGGTGAGGGCCGACATCATCGACTTTATCGACAAAGTGCTCCGCATCTACTCCGGCAATATGAGAGAACCTTTCGGAGGCAAACAATTGCTCTTCGTGGGCGATGTTTACCAACTTGAGCCTGTGGTCACTCGTGATATGCGCGAAATTCTACGCCGTTTCTATTCGCAGTTCTTTTTCTTCAATGCAAGAGTGTTTGGCGACTTGGGATTGGTACCTATCGAATTGCAGAAAATGTATAGACAGACCGACAACACTTTCCTGTCGCTCCTCGACCGTGTGCGCAGCAATCACGCCTCACCTATGGATATCGCCCAACTCAACCAGCGATACAACCCAAACTACAAAGACAATGGCGAATTCGTCATCACCCTCGCTATGCGTCGCGACACCGTTGATACCATCAACGATGAGCATATGCAAGCGCTCACCACTCCCGAATTCACTTTCATGGGACAAATCACCAACACATTTCCCGAAAACGAACTGCCTACAAGCAAAGAGCTCGTACTGAAACAAGGCTCGCAGGTAATTTTCATCCGAAACGACAAGGAGAATCGCTGGGTGAATGGCACTCTTGCAAAGGTGTATGAAGTGAACGAAGACTCCATTAAGGTGGAAATGGAAAGTGGAGAAATTCACGAAATAGAAAGAGAAATGTGGGAGAATATGCAATACACCTACGACGAGAAGGAAAAGAAGATTATCGAAAGTGTATTGGGCACCTTTTCACAGTTCCCTATCAAACCAGCCTGGGCATTAACCGTGCACAAAAGTCAAGGCCTCACATTCAACAATGTGGTTATCGACTTCGGTGGAGGCGCTTTCACCTCTGGCCAAACCTATGTAGCGCTGTCGAGGTGCACTTCGCTTGAAGGCATCACACTGCTCAAGCCTTTAAGCGAACGCGACATCATCGTCAACACCGCCGTAGTGGCATTCAGCCATAGTTTTAACAACAAGTTTCTCATTGAGAACGCGCTCCGTCAAGAGCAAGCGGCTTCACTCTACAGGAAATCGATACACGCTTTCGACCATTTTGAATTCTCTGACAGCGTAAAACATTTCGTCGAAGCGATGGAAATCAACGACGTATCGAAAAAGCCATCAGTACACCGACTAATTTCCCGCAAACTCAATCACCTTAACACACTCAACCAAAAGATTCAATCACTTGAACAGGTGGTTGCTTCCCAAAACGAGATGCTTCGCCAACTTGCCAAAGAATACACCGAAATGGGCAACCAGTCACTCGGCTACGGCAATTTAATGAACGAAGACGAAGTTCCATACGGGAATATCAGCAAGATGGACGAAATCTCCTTCAAATCGGCCAACGCTAACTACGACAAAGCCATTCGCATCTGCCCTACTTATGTCGACGCCTATGTGGGCAAAGCCCATCTGCTCTACACTATCGGTGAGGCAGAAGAGGCCGAACGCCTTTATAAGAAAGCACTTGAAGCCATCCCCAACTCCTACGATGTGCATATGGCACTGGGGCATCTTTACTCCGACACAAAAAATGTGCCCGAAGCTATCAAAAGCTTTAAACGAGCTATCAAAGCCAATAAACAAGCCCCTCAACCTTACGAGGCCTTAGTCCCGATTTTCAAAAATATTGGGCTTGAGGAAAAAGCTGAAGAGTTTGAAGAGAAAGCCGAACTACTTCGCAAAGCCCTCTCTAAAAAGCGAAAAAAAAGAAAGAAATAGTACTTTAGACAATTTTTATAGAACAGCAAAGCCCTGGCTAAAAAGTCGGGGCTTTGGCTTAGAACAAAAAGAGGCTATGCCTATTTTGACACAGCCTCTGGAATATTTATTGTATTAAACCCGTAATTTCTACAAATCCTTATACAAGAATGAGGTTAATAAGGTAAGTAACATCACTTACGTCAACTGTTCCGTTGCCGTCCACATCACAAGCAGCATTTTGGTCAACAGAGCCCAGAATTGCGTTGATTAATGAAGTCACGTCGCTTACATCAACAGTACCATTACCGTCAACATCACCGAGGAGAGATGGTGCAGAATCAGGAGACACCATCAAAGTGCCATTTGCGAGATCAACGGTGAGGACGAATTTACCTTCAGCAATCTTGAATGCAGTGGAAGAGCCTTGTGCGCCAAGACCTACCACCTTACCCATGTGCTCTTCGGTGATTTCGAAATCTTCTGTGGCGTTAGCACCAAAGCGATATGCAGCGATGCCGTCCCAGTCGGTTGAAGTTTCAGCAAGTTTCTTTGTGAAGCTGAAGTAGCTGTAACCTTCATTTGCACCATCAAATGCAACCTTAGCTTCATACACGTTTTCGGCCTTCACGTCCATTTTCACGCCCACGCTTGGATCCCAAGCATTGCCATTGGCTTCACCGAGAATGTAAACTTCACCAGTTTCTACGATTTCGTTCATTTCGCCGGTGATGACGAGTTTGAGAGCTTCCATATCGAGTGTGAAAGTGTAAGTGCCGCCAGGAATCTTGAATGCCACAGCGCTGCCAGGTTCCGATACTTCGAGTTCTTGTCCAAGCAGTTCTTTAGTCACTTGGAAATCGTCGAGCGAAACAGAGCCGAAACGATAAGGGGCAATTGCATCCCAGCCTTGGTTAGCGGTGTCGGTGGGTTCGGCAAGCTTGGTAGAGAAGCTGAAGTAGCTGAAGCCGCCCTGTGCACCGGTTGTTGTCACAGCTGCAGAGTAGCGCTTAGCTGTTGCATCAAAGTTCATCTTCACACCATCGTAAGCACTCCAACCCTTGCCGTTTACAGAGCCGAGAATATACACATTGTCGCCAGTTGGTTGTGGGTCATCACCTTGCTGAGGGTCAGATACAGTGTAGGTAGCTCCGCCATTGTAAGTGTAAACCTTGCCATCCTCTGGGGTGATGTTTGGAGTTTGTCCACCATTTCCATCATTGAAAATCAAGCCGGGGCTTGTGGAATTGTGGCTGTAGGTGAAGTAATAATATTCAGTTCCTTTCACGGTGGTGGTAGGAAGCGTGTTGATATTATCGCCTGGCCATGCAGCAAAGTAGTTACCGTCTGCATCCCATGCCCAAATGTTGCCTGTCGACGATTTGTTCACATAAACTGTACCGCTGAATGTTGGCAGGTCGATACTGGAGTTTTTGTGAACCACGAGCGTCTTGGTCGACACTTTGAAGGTGAATGTGTAAGTTCCTGCTTCGAAGGCGCAGTAAGGACTTTGGTCAGAGCCTGCTTCGAGCACTGTTTCGGTATCGAAAGCCACCTTCTTGTTACCGCCATAGCGAGAGCTTTTAATATTATCCCAGTCGTTTTTGTTAGCACCAAGCTTGCTGGTGAGAGAAAAATACTTGTTGCCAGTTGCAGCCACTTCGATGTCAACTGTGTAAGTGTCGCCGTCGGTAGAAGACATTTGAACACCGGCGCTTGGATTCCATCCATCAGGAGAAACTTCACCAATGATCCACATGTCGGCACGCATTTGGAAACCTACCAACGCAACGAGCATCATAAGAAAAAGTGTAATGTTCTTTTTCATAATCATTTGTTTTTAGTAATTGGTTAGTATTAATATTGTTTTAAAGTTTTTATCGTTTGGTTAATTGTTTTCAAATTTATGAATTTATCATTTCACACATTAAATATAAATGCTAAAAATATCATAAAAACATGTGCAATCGTTTGCATTAGCGTCATTTTATCAATACATTGCCCTAAAGATTCTCTAATTTCTTATTTTTTAACACTAAAAACAACAAGAATTATAATAGTTTTTTAGAAATTTGCATTAATAAAAACAACCTCATTTTTTATTTATATGCGTTTACGTCACATTTATATATTATTACTTACTATTATTACTTTGTTTCTCACATCATCTTGTGTGAGCAGAATCATGTATGAGGATGGCCAGTTCGACAGCAACGACATGCTGGAGAATGCCGACGATATTATGCTTTTGAATAGTGAAATCAATCAGGATGATGCTTTCCACGACTAACAGGATTCAATATTAATTTGAAAATAGTTTACTTAAAGAGGCACCCTAAAAAAGGGCGCCTCTTTAAGTATTTAGAGGTTTAAAACGGTCGGTTTTATTTATTCACTTGGAAGCGGTTCCAACCATCCTTCAAGTGCATAGCCACTTGGTTGGCAGCAGCGATACCGGCGTTGATATTGGCCTCCGCTGTTTGAGCACCCATTTTCTTAGGAGTGAACAATACGCGTTCTGGATACTTGGCCTCCAATTCTTCTGCCATGTCGGGCTTCACGTCGGCTACATAGCGAACATCTTCGCGAGCTGCCAATGCCTCCGCCAAACTTTCTTCATCAATCACTTCCTTGCGGGCAGTGTTGATCAGCACACCATTCTTTGGAAGGAGTTCAACCAAAGCCTTGCCTACCGACTTCTTGGTTTGCTCTGTTGCAGGAATGTGGAGGCTCACGTATTGGTTGTTCTGATAAAGTTCTTCCACGCTGTGCATTGGAGTGATGCCATCAGCCACCATGTCTTCATCTTTTACCCATGGGTCGAGAGCGCTAACCTTCATGCCAAAGCCCTTAGCGATACGAGCCACATTGCGGCCAACTTGACCATAGGCGTGGATACCGAGAGTCTTGTCTTTCAGCTCGGTGCCACTTGTGCCATTGTAGCGATTGCGAACCAAAGTGACAAGCATACCGAATACCAATTCAGCCACAGCATTACTGTTTTGACCAGGAGTATTCATCACGCAAATACCGTGAGCAGTGGCTTCTGCAAGGTCGATGTTGTCGTAACCAGCACCGGCTCTTACCACCACCTTCAATTCTTTTGCAGCGTCCATCACTTCTTTGTCGACAATGTCGCTTCTAACGATAAGGCCTGCGCAATCTGCAACAGCCTTGATCATATCTTCTTTAGTTCCTTTTTCCACGAGCACCATTTCATGGCCTGCAGCCTCAAGAACTTCCTTGATGCCTTTCACAGCCACGGGAGCAAATGGTTTGCTTGTCGCAACTAAAACTTTCATAATTTCTTATTCTTCTTAAAAGTGAATTATTTGTTTTCGAATTCCTTCATTGCTTCAACGAGCACCTTCACACTTTCGAGTGGAAGTGCATTGTAGAGAGAAGCACGGAAACCACCTACTGAACGGTGACCCTTGATGCCCACGATACCCTTGGTAGAAGCAAAGTCGATGAAGTCTTTTTCAAGTTCCTTGTATTCAGGTTTCATCACGAAGCATACGTTCATGATTGAACGGCTTTCTTCGCTCACTGTGCCCACAAACATCTTGCTTGAGTCGATTGCATCGTAGAGAACGGCAGCCTTTTCTTCGCCCATTTGTTGGAGCACCTTCACACCACCAAGCGACTTGTACCACTTCAATGTCTGCAAAGCGCTGAAGATTGGAAGTACAGGAGGAGTGTTGAACATTGAGCCCTTCTTCACGTGGGTTTCATAATTGAGCATAGTAGGGATTGGACGTTCCACCTTGCCGAGTGCGTCAGTCTTCACGATTGCGAAGGTAACACCAGCAGGAGAAACATTCTTTTGAGCGCCACCATAGATGATATCATACTTTGAAACATCAATAGGACGAGAGAAAATGTCGCTCGACATATCAGCAACCAATCTTACAGGCACATCTGGGTCAACACGAAGTTCGGTACCATAGATAGTGTTATTAGTAGTGATATGGAGATAGTCAACGTCAGTTGGAACGTTTTCAATCTTTGGATAGAAATTGTAGTTTGATTCTTCACTTGATGCAATCACTTCCACATCGCCAAAAAGCTTAGCCTCTTTAATTGCTTTGTGTGCCCATGTGCCAGAATCAACATAAGCAGCTTTAGTTTTGAGCAAGTTGTAAGGCACCATGCAGAATTGCATACTTGCACCGCCACCTACAAATACCACTTCATAGCCTTCAGGAATGTCGAGAAGTTCTTTGAAAAGTGCTTGAGCTTCATCCATTACTGCGGTAAACTCCTTACTGCGGTGAGAAATTTCAAGAATTGAAAGACCTGTACCCGCAAAGTCGCGGATAGCTTCAATTGTGTTGTCAATTGTATACTGGCTCATGATTGATGGTCCAGCATAAAAATTGTGCTTTTTCATAACTCTAATAATTATGTTTTATGTTGAGTAAATATTTTTCTATTATTTAACCTACAAAATTAAGCATTTTTCTCTATACGACGCCAATTTTCCGCCAAAAATGTGATTTGCCATGCCCACAATTTTTATTAAAATCCCACAAATGCGCCATGCTTTTTCCGTTCTTCCCCTTTGCTTGAATGGGAAAGACAAACACCCAAAACACTTGAAACACCTGAAACACCCGAAACAC
>JAUNNJ010000002.1 GCA_030531495.1 Bacteroidales bacterium | reverse complement strand
TATAAGTGCGGCGCTTTCGAATTTTATGCGCTGCCACCACCATTTCTCACTTCTAACTTCTAACTTCTACTCTCTAATTTCTATCGTCTAATTACCTAATTATGCCTGACCCTTTGGAAGAGGGAAATCGATAATGCCATCTTGTGCTGGGCGAGCGTTTTGTGGCACGTGTTGCTTGATTTCGCCGAAAGTTGCTTCGTATTGTTGCACATTTTGCTGGAGTGCAAACATCAGTTGCTTAGCATTTTCTGGAGTCATAATCACACGGCTTTGCACGCGAGCCTTAGGGGTGTTTGGTGCAAGAAGAATCATATCGATGAAGAAATCGTTAGGTCCGTGAGTGATTACAGCCAAGTTGGCGTAGCGGCCTTGCATTTCTTCGGTAGGCACTTCAATTTGAATTTGTTGTTGTTGGTTGTTGTCGTTGTTAGCCATTTTCTTTTTATGGTTTTAAGTTTGTTAATAATCTGTTTAATAGCGTTTATTTTTTAATCCCAAAGTCGTAAGTCTTTACCGTGGGATAAGTCAAGTCTTCCAAATGCACGCGAATAGCGCGACAGTTTTTGCGCCCGTAGGCAGCCCCCACATAAAACGACCCGTAGCAGGCACGCCAGAAGTAGGTGTCCTCAGCCGAGATAAGGTCGTGGATGAGGTGCACATCGATGGTGTCGCGGTCGAGTGTTTCGCGGTCGGCCATCATATAGAGGGCGCGCGTCTTACCCGTGTATTCCACCTCGCATCGCAGGTTGATGTAGTCGCCCGTGCGCCAAATCGCTCCAAGTTTGATGGGATGCTTGGGATACTGGTCTACGGGCTTCACATTCACGCGGAGCGAATCGCTGGCCACATTGCCATAGTTATAGCCATACACCTTGATGCGGTGCGCCGCGTCGGGAGCTGTGTAACTGAGCAGCACCCGCTGGCCAGGCTTAATTTTCTCCGGCTCATCCATTTGCGCCAGCATCTCGGTCTGTCCGCTATCTTCGGGACCAATATACAGCCACTTGGCCACTCCATCGGCATAGCCGAGATAGGTGACAAAATCGTAGCGACGCTCCTCCACTGGGCCGTCGCCCTCACTGGAGCAAGCCGAAAAACCGGCGAGCACCACGATGAGCAGAGCGGCGTATGTCAGGAAGCGTTTGAGCATCGGCACTAACGGTTTTTACACGATGATTTCGCTTTCTACTTCAGGTGTCACTATCATGCCGTCGCGCATGTGGAGCACACGGTCGGTGTCGCCTGCGAGCGATTCGTCGTGTGTCACAATCACGAAAGTCTGCTTCATCTCGTCGCGCAACGTGAAGAAGAGACGGTGCAGTTCTTGCTTGTTCTGCGTGTCAAGACTTCCCGAAGGCTCATCGGCGAGAATCACGGCGGGCTTGTTGATAAGCGCACGCGCCACAGCCACACGCTGGCGTTCGCCACCAGAAAGTTGGGATGGCTTATGCTCAAAGCGGTCGGAAAGTTTCATGTAGTCGAGCAATTCTTTGGCACGCGCGAAGGCATCGGCGCGCTTCTCGCCACCGATGAGGGCAGGCATTGCCACATTCTCGAGGGTGGTGAACTCGGGGAGCAACTGGTGGAACTGAAACACAAATCCGATGTTACGGTTGCGGAATCGGGCAAGTTCCTTGTCCTTGAGGGCGAGCACATCGGTGCCGTTAAACAGCACGCTGCCGCTTTCAGGCTTGTCGAGAGTGCCGATTATCTGCAGCAAAGTGGTCTTGCCGGCGCCACTCGGACCCACAATCGACACGATTTCACCATCGCCGATGTTCACGCTCACGCCCTTGAGCACCTCAAGATCGCCATAACGCTTGATGATATTTTTAACTTCTATCATAGCCAAAGATTTATTCTTAACTTGCAAAGATACCAAATTCTTTGCACATTACCCCGATTTCGCCCCACAAAAAACACACTTCAAAACAAAAGGGTTTTCTAAGGAAGGGAGCGACAATGAGGAAGTGCGAAAAATCACACGAACACTATGAACACTGAAACACACGAAACAAGACAAATGTTTCAATCTCTTGTTTTTGTGTAAGTTTTGTATGTAGAGGCGTCAAAAAATGCAACATCTGACCACTTTTTAGTTTTGCTAATCATTTATATATCAACACAGTACAGTACCTTTACATCGAAAGAACCGTCCCTTTGATGTAAAGCTTACGGCAATTTGTGGCACCGGACTTGAATTTCGTTTGCAAGTGTGAAGATTTTTTGCGAAATTTGCTATTGATATTCACCATTAAAACATTATCATTATGAAGAAGTTAGCATTTTTCATGGCAACTGGCGTGGTTGCTCTCATGGCAGCGAGCTGCGGAGGCAACGTGCAGCAGAATGCGTCGGGCGAACAATCGCAGGAAACCGTTGAACAGAACGACACAACCGGTGCCCAGGCACTGCTCGAAGCAGCCGACAAGGGCGATGCCGAGGCTCAACTTGCCTATGCCCGCCTGGCACAGACCACTGCAATGACCGACGGCCCCAACTATGTAACATCGGAAAAATATCTCAAGATGGCTGCCGAGCAAGGCAACAGTGACGCCATGTGGGAACTCGCCATCATGTATATGATGGGCTACGATGGCGTGGGCAAGAACGGCGACGAGGCCTTCAAGTGGGCGCAGCAAAGCGCCGACAAGGACAACCCCATAGGCATCTATGCGCTGGCGGCTTGCTTTGACAGCGGAATAGGCACTGCCGAGGACGAAGCAAAGGAAGACGAGCTGTTCAAGAAAGCATTTGAGGCATTGAGCAAGATTGAGAATCCCAACGTGCAGCAGCTGCGCTACCTGGCCCACTGTTATGCCGACGGTGATGGCGTTGCCGAAGACGAGGCTAAGGCTGCCGAACTCTACCGCAAAGCTGCCGAGCAGGGCGACGCTGCATCACAAGCACGTCTGGGCGACTGCTACCGCGAGGGCGAAGGCGTGGCAAAGGACATGACCGAAGCCACCAAGTGGTATGACATGGCAGCAAAGCAAGGCTTCCCCGTCGATAAGCAATACTGCTCAAAGAAATAACTTGAAGTAAAATTCAATCACTCATACACTGCGAGGCAGCCCCGATGTGTGGCAGCCTCGCAGCTTTTTTTTCGCTTAAAAAGCAAGTGAAATGTGATGCAAAAAACCGAAGTTTCACAACCCCGGTTTACCAATATCGTGTTTCTTTTTTGGTATTTAAAAATGCATATTGATGCAAAGATAGCTAACAACCAGCATTTTACCCCCCCCGTTATGTTAAACTTTGTTAACATAAAAGATGAACATCCTTTATTGAAGTGTCAAATTTAACAACGTATGCGAAAAAATGTGTAACTTTGCAGTCGCAAAAAAACACAAGTCACTAAAATGAATTTGAAATTATCACTCGCAGTTGCTTTTGTGGCAATTGCCTCAACTTTCTGCTGGGCGCAGAAAGCTACAATCTCGAAAAACGAAAACGGGAAACTCAACGTAGTAGTCACTTCCAACGCTGCCAACGGACTTCAGGCGCTGGTCGACACGGCACTGTCGCAATACAACTCGGCAAACGGGACCACATTCGGCACTGCCGACATTGAGTCGCTCAAGGTGGGCGGCAACTTGGTGGCGTTTAATGTCGACTTCACTAAAGGCACTATAAAAAACATTATCGACCTCATTTCGGGCGACAATGGCGACGACGCGTCGTACATCTGGAGCAAAATGCGTGGCACTCTGAAGAAACTCGACCTTTCGTCGGCCACCTTCAATGCCCACTTCGCTGTGGTGGCTTCGGGTGGCGACACTACCAATCTCAACATCCCCATTTATGTGATGCCTCCTAAGGTGTTTTGGCGAGGGGTGGACATCGACACCGACATTGCACCCACTGCCAGTGAACGACTGAAAAACGGCATGAGCGCACTTGAAGAGGTGAAACTCCCCTCTTCCATGTTGGGGTTTAGCAAAAGCACCATACAGACGCTCGGCTCGCTGCTGAAGGGATTTATCACCGACAGTGCGGTGGCTGAACAGGTGATTAAATACATCACCGAAGACAATGCCGACGCATTTTTGGGCATCGGCGACTATGCATTCGCCCACGCCACATCGCTCAAGAGCGTGTCGATTCCCTACAATATGCTTTCGCCTGTGAAAGGTATTGGAGCGAAGGCGTTCTACAACACCAAATCACTCACGAACGTCACATTCGAAAAGAGCACATCTTTCCTCTCTAAGGGCAAAACTGGCATCAATAGCATTTGCGAAAAGGCTTTTGCCTACAGCGCACTCACTGAAGTGAACTTGCCACAGGAAGTCGACAGCATTGCTCAAGGTGCTTTTCAGGGTTGCACATCGCTCGCCAATGTAAATTTTGAGGGTACGAATGCCACACGCTACATCGGCAAATGCGCCTTTATGGGCACTGCTATCGAAAGTATTAAATTCCCTGCCCGCGTAGCATACATCGGCGACGAAGCACTTCGCGATTGCAAAAGCCTAAGCAGTGTCGACATTCTTGGCACCAATGCGCTGTCGCTTGGCGAAAAGGTGTTCTACGATACTCCTGGAATGAAGAATGGCTCGTTTACTTGCGCTCGCACCGTGGTACCTACAGCCATCGAGCTCAAGAAGAAGACGCTTCTCGGCGGCTACGATGGCACATTCGCAGGTCTCGGCGGTAGCAAGACTGCCACTGCTGTGCAGCACGGCACATTCATCACCAATGCAGAAAAACCTGTGAACGAAGGCGATGGCACGCTCAATATCACCATCCCCGAAAACTTGCGAAAAGACTATTGCGCAGCACCTGGCTGGAGCGATTTGCTCGTGGCGCCAGAGCCCTTGACTGGCGATGTGAACGACGATGGGCGAGTGGATGTGAGCGACGTGACGGCACTTGTGAGCAAAATCTTGGGTGAAGGCGACTTCGACGACCTTCGATGCGACATCGACGCCAATTCCACTATCGACGTGAGCGACGTCACAGCCCTCATCTCCATCATTCTGGGCAACTAACATCAGCCCAGGAGGAGAACTTATTGAAAAAGAATTGTTTTTTGTTGAATACGTTGCTTGCGAAAGAATTTGCGACACTTACCAATGGCGAGATTTGGGGATTTGGCGGGAGTTTGGTATCTTTGCACTACAAAATCAATCCATTATGCTCTATTTCAACAGCGACTATATGGAAGGCGCTCATCCGCTCATTCTGAAGCGCCTCCACGATATCAACTTCGACAAAAATGTGGGATACGGCCTCGACCCTTACTGCGAAAGTGCTCGCAAGAAGATTCGTGAGGCTTGTCAAGCCCCTGATGCTGAAGTTCACTTCCTCGTGGGTGGCACGCAGACCAACATGCTGGTGATTGATGCCATGTGCCGATTCAACGACGGTGTGATTGCAGCCAACACTGGACATATCAACGTACACGAATCGGGCGCAATTGAATCGTGCGGTCATAAAGTGATTGCAGTGGATGAAGTGGACGGAAAAATCAACATCCCGGCTCTTGAACAATACCTCGTGGCGTTCTACAAAGAAACTTCGGAGGTGGGCATTGAGCACTATGTGATGCCTCGCGCCATCTACATCTCCACCCCTACAGAATTGGGCACCATCTATTCGCTCGCCGAACTGGAGCAACTCCGCGCCATCTGCGACACCTACGGCCTGTATCTCTACATCGACGGAGCTCGCATGGGCTACGGCCTGGCGGCTGACACTGATGTTTCGCTGCCCGACATTGCTCGCCTTGCCGATGCTTTCTACATCGGCGGAACGAAGGTGGGCGCGCTCTTTGGCGAGGCGGTGGTCATCACCAATCCCGACATCACCTTCACGCGTGGCTTGATTAAGCACCGCGGTGCTATGGTGGCAAAGGGCTGGCTGCTCGGAGTGCAATTCGACACGCTATTTACCGACGGCCTCTATATGAACATTTCTCGCAATGCCGTGGTACAAGCGATGAAAATCAAGCAAGCACTTGAGAATAAAGGCTATAAGGCATTCGTAGATTCGCCTACCAATCAGCAATTCTATGTTGTAGACAACGCCACACTTGAGCGCTTACAACAATATGTAAACTATAGCTACATCTCCCCTGCCGACGATGGCCACAGCCTGGTGCGATTCTGCACTTCTTGGGCCACAACCGACGAGCAAGTGGAGGCTCTATTAGCATTATTATAAACAACAGAAAGATGATGAAAAAAACAAGTATTATCGCTCTCGTTTGCGCCTTGATGACGGCTGGAGCAGCACAAGCAAAAAATATGAAGAAGGAATTGAACGACCAACTCGGTGCACTTTTTTCGTCGGTTTTCCATGCCGATGAGCCTGGTGCCGCAGTGGTTCTGGTGAAGGACGGCAAAAAGGTGTACGAACAGTGCTTCGGATGGGCCGACAAGGACACGAAAGCACCCGTAACACCCAACACCAACTTCTGCATCGCTTCCGTGTCGAAGCAGTTCTCGGCAGTGGCGTTGCTCCAACTCGCTGAGCAAGGCAAACTCTCGCTCAACGACCCGCTGAGCAAATATTTCCCCGAGTTTAAGGCTCCATTCTTTAACGACATCACCCTCCACCACATCTTGAGCCACACTTCGGGTATTCCCGATGCACGCCCTCGCACCGACCGCGACTTCGTGCTCACTGCCACCGACGTGAACAGTGTGGAATATATGAAAACGCTCGACCACCTCAACTTCACCCCTGGCGACGGCCACTACGAATACATCAACCCCACCTTTCAACTCTGCTACCAAATAGTGGAAAAGGTGTCGGGCATGCCTTTCGAGCAATACATGAAGAAGAACATCTTCGAGCCTGCCGGCATGAAGCACACGCAATATTTTGAAGACGGACGCGTGATGGAAAATGCGGCACACGGCTACGCATGGGACGATGCCAACGGTGCGTGGAAAGAATACGACTACGGCGAGGAATCGTTCTTTGCCACCAAGGCCGACGGCGGCATCTACACCTCCATCAACGAATTCATCAAGTGGGAGAGCGCCCTCCGCTTCAATGTGGTGACGAAGCCTTTGAGCCGCACCAAAGCCTACACACCAAAGGTGCAGATTCCTGCTGATGCTGAATACGGCTACCAGCCCAACACCGGTTACGGCTACGGATTCTTCATCCAAAAGACCCCTGGACGCCACGACATCATCTACCACACCGGCGACAACGGCGGTTTCACCATCTATGCCGGCAAAATTCCGATGACCGACACCATCCTCTTGATGTTCAGCACACGCCCCAACATCGACCGTATGGGCATCATCAACAAGGCTTACGACATCATTGAGTCGCTCTGCCCCGACTGGATTTCTGCCACAAAGAAATAATCGTGTCAGAAAACAGTGTAGCACAAAACTATTTATGAACTTTTAGAAATAGAATATGGCATATATGAAAAGTGTAATTAGATTTTCGATGATTTTCCTGTCAATAGCGATGGCAATCAGCATGAACGCTGCCCGCTTTTGCGGACAGCAATTGTTGGGAAATGGAGCAATCAAAAGCAGTTGCATCACCGAAGGAACTGTGAGTTGGGACGAAAATACCAAAACCCTAACTTTCGATAATGCCAAAGTCACCTTCAACGAATCGAGCATAGTTATTTCTGGCGAAAACATCAACATCGTGATCAAAGGCACTTGTTCAATTTTTTGTCCCAGCGGATGGGGCATCAGTGCTAAAAAGGTCACCATTAAAGGCACAAACAACCAAAGCGACTCCTTCGAAATCATCACCAGCAAATTGTCGATCAGCTTCACTCATCTTTGGGTCAGCAACGTGACGCTGAACTTATCGTCGGGGAGTGCCTGCGCATATGGCGACCAAACAAGCACAGAATTTTCAACGATGACACTGACCAACGTGCGAGGAGAATTCTACGGAGAGCCAGCCATTTCCAACGTGTACCAAATCATATACGAAGGCACCCGCATCACAGACCCCGACCCCACCACCATCCGACACCTCGGTGCACGAATCGTATATCGCTCCGACAACTACACCACCGTCAACACGATAAAAATCGGCCCGTCGAAAGGCACCGACCCCATCGTTTTCGACGACGACGATGTGAAGGCGAAGTGTGTGGCCAAGTGGGACAAGAACAAGGATGGCGAACTGAGCCGCGATGAAGCAGCCGCGGTGACTGCAATCGGTTCCGAATTCAGCGGAACGAAGATTACAAAATTTGACGAACTACAGTATTTCACAGGACTCACACGCATCGACTATCGCGCATTCTACCAATGCAACCAACTCAAAACAGCGGTTATCCCTATAAATGTGAACCTCATTAGCACTTACGCATTTGCCGAAACCGGAGCCTTGATTTCGGTTGCAGCAGTTATCAACAACCACCTGCAGGCGATTGCTGACGGCGCTTTTGAAAACTCTGGGATTAAAGCATTTCACAACGCATCGGCTCTGCAAACAATTGGTAAAAGCGTGTTCAACGGATGCAGCCAATTCAAAAAATTCGAATTCCCCAACACACTGACATCTGTAGGCAACCAGGCTTTCAAAGGCACTTCCAACCTGAAGAGCGGCTATCTGCCTAAGTCGCTCACGACCATAGGCGACGAAGCCTTTATGGGCAACGGACTCATCAACTCCCAAACTTTGGGAAATGTGGGCAAAGGCCTCTATGTGGGCACAGATGCATTTGTGGGTTGTACATTCAAAGATATCTACATCCTTGGCGACCCCACTATCAAAAACTGTTTCTTCCACGACAGCGGCATCTACAACGTGTATATCATCAACCGCCATTTCAATTGGGCTCGCAAAACACTGTCGACATCGTGGACCGAAAGCCAGCGCAATAGCATCAAGCCTCTGGCTGTTGTCGACCAATTGGGATTTTCACCCGTATATTTCAACGTTGATGTGCAGTTGCCAAATAGAACCAAAGCGTATATCGTGAACGGATTTAGTGCCGATACAAAAGAAGTGACTCTCTATCCAATTTCATCATTAGTGCCAGCGGGAACACCTTTCCTTGTGCAAGTACCAGAGGACTACGATTTTGCACTTTTCAGCATCATTCCGTCGACGGAAACTCCACCCACCAACAATTTCCTCGTGGGCAATGACGAATTATGCTGGTTGAAGCCTGCTCCTGCCACCTACATCTACAATATGGACCACAGCCGATTTGAACAGATTTCCACCACCGACGAACGCCAAAACTTACTGTATGCAAGCACTGCTTACCTACAATTCCCTGGCGGCTGTGAGGGCATTCCATATTTCAATATCCAAGGCTACAGCCCCGTAATCAAAGGCGATGTGAATGGCGACGGCGATGTGAATACCAGCGACGTGACAGCCCTTGTCAACCACATCCTGGGTAATGAAACCAGTCCGGTGGAACGTGCCGACATCGATGGCAACGGCATCGTGAACGTGTCCGACGTTACAGCCCTCATCGCCATCATCCTCAGCATGTAGAGGCGTCACACAAGTTATCTTGCGATGGATTAGCTCATTCTGTTCGGAAGGGGAATTTAATGGATTCCTCTATTCCTTTCACACTATTATTGAATTGGATTCCATACTCTTTGATTAGCGAGCAATCCATCGTCAGGTTTCTCGGCTCATCGCAGAACCTTTCTTCATCAGGCAGAATCCACTCCGACGCTCCTTCCATTCCCAACAGCTCAGCAGCGCTCAAAAACAGTTCGTAACTGTTCTGCATGTTGCCGCTACCAAAGTTGTAGACGCCACCAGGCAGAGAAATGGCTTTCTCAATATTCTTAACCACCTCCCACACATTCGTCACACCACGATATTCATGTGTTGCCACCTTGATGGGATTGCCCTCGGCATACGCTTTCTTTAGATTGACAAGGATATTGGAGTTCAACTTCATGGTGCTTTCAGGCAAATCGTACATCCATGTAAGCCTAAGCCCTACAGACTCCGACAAATTCCATTGCGCCCTTTGCTCACACTCCAACTTATGCCGCCCATACACATTGACAGGCTGAAGCACATCCTCTTCCTTCAGCAGCCCCAGCATCGGAGTACCGTTATAAACCTGGTCACTCGACATAAACACAAGCTTGGCACCTGTAATTTTGCACGCCTTCGCAATTCGCACCGCACCCTGGACGTTTACCCGGTGTGATTCATCGGGGTGCCGCTCACAATACCAAGTATTGCTCAGAGCAGCACAATGCAGCACCACACCAGGCCGATGCTCCTCCATGTAAGCCCTAACGGCCTCTTCACGGCAGATATTAAGTTCGCCATGCGTAGGCAGCAACAATTCATACTTATCCCTAAAATAGTAGGCCAACCTACTACCAAGGAATCCACTGCCACCAGTAATCAGTATCTTCTTCATCATCCTCTCACCTCTCACCTCAAAGCACCATCAAAGGGACGGTTCTAATGATGGTGTTTATGCCATTTATTTGCCGTTTTTTCTGATAATTACAGCTATGTTTTTATAATCGATTTTGGTAAGCCTTGACATCTGCCGCATCCCCACCCCAGCATTGATGGCGGCAACAACAACCTTTTCGCGGCGCTCTCCCCGCATTTGCTTAACGGGCTCTCCTCCAGAAAAACGGGAAATAATATCAATAGCCTCGGAATCAGTGAGCCGCCGATGTTCAACACGAGACTTGCCGCCCTGAGTTTGGCTGACATTCAGAACCATTTCGCAAACATTCTCCCATGTCATGCACGAAAACGGAAGCGAGTGACAACACAAGCCTCCGACCATTATACTGCCCGAATATTCATGCCAACTGCTCCACTGATATTGGTCGGGGGAATCCACCATCTCTGCTTCGACAGGATTAAGGTGTATGTAACGAAGCAGCGTGACAAAATACCCAGCATCGCCAACGGGTTCACTGCGGAAACGATCGTGAAACAAAGGGCCAAGACGATTGTACCGCTTATTGTAGTAGCTCACATAAGAGATTCCCAAGCGTTTCATCGTTGCCCCCAACGGCTCTGCACCCTCTGCGATAAGCAGATGGACATGATTGGACATCAAGCAGTAAGCGTGAATGTTGCAAAAGGGCGGCATCGGATTTCCGTCCTTATCCTCGGGGTTTGTGAGCTGACGCAAAATTTTCACAAATTTGCGACAGTCTTGGTCATCAACAAAGATGCGGTCGCGGTCAATACCACGCAGCATCACGTGGTAAACGCCTGTAGGACTAACTTGTCTGGACAATCTTGGCATAATCAAAACGGTTTTGTCAATAGTACAAATTTAGCTATTTACTGACTAAAAAAGCAAACAAATCGGCAATAAAAGCAAAAGAAAATTTGACAAACCTGAAACAATCCGGCATTTTGCCACAACCTTAACAACTAATAATCTGCACTTTGCAAGAAACACCATCATTAGAACCGTCCCTTTGATGGTGCAGTACTCTGCTTTAAATATCGAGAACTAATTTTACGTTTTCATCGTACACATCTTCAGGCATACCATACTCTTCTAAAGCTTCTTTTTTAGGTATCCCCCCCCCTTATCGCCCCGTAAACAGCCTTAACAGTGAATTTAAATTCGCTGAATTCATCCTTTAGCATATCATAGTGCATATCTGTTGAAAATTCGTCTTCCATATTAAATTTGTTTATACGGTATGTAATTGGATTGTTGTTGCAAATATTGTCATTTTTACACCATTAAAAGATAGTCCCTGTTTTATTTCTTATTTTCACATCTTCTTTGTTAAAAAAACGGGGAGATTGGAGCGGAATGTGCTATTTTTGCACACATTCCGCTCCAATCTTGGGTATAATCCACTATGGCTTGGGAATTGAAAAAGGGGTTAGAACAGGAGGCGGGCGCCGAAGCTGAGCATGCGTGGCGCGCCCCAATAGCCCTTGAAGGTGTTGAGGTCGTGGGTCTTGCCATCAATGCCTCGCTGGATATAGACGGCGTTAAAGATGTTGGTGCAGGTGGCGAAAACATTCATTCGCACTGATTTAGAGACTACACCATTCCATCCCAATGTAGCATCAAAGAGATGGTAAGATGGCAATTTGTAGGCATCGCCTTCCGATTCCGTGGTGCGCGACGATGGCTCGAAGTCGGCATACATATCGGCATTGGCATTCCACGAAAGTGTGGCATAGAAATTATTGCCTGCCCCTTGACGGCCGAAAGGAAGGAGTGCCTTCAGTTCGGCGCCATATTGCGTTTGTGGCGCGTCGCCCACATGCAGATTGTTGCAATACACAGCATATTCCTTCAGCGTGGCTCCGCTGTAACTGTCGTAGGTCACACCCTTGCCGCTACTTTTCCATTTCCACGATGCAAGCATAGCGTAGGCTTTGACGCTCAACCAATTGCAAATGCTTTGGTGAGCCGAGAGTTCCACGCCTTTGTGAAGCGCATTGAGTCCTCTCACCTGATACTTCTCCGCGGCTTCGTTGGCACGCTTGGCGATGCTCACGGTGAGGGTCTTGTTGCGCCACGATGCAAGATAAGCCGAGAGTTCCATGCCACCGCCATTCCAAGTGGTGCGAACGCCCAGTTCGCCAAGTATGTTCTTTTCGTTGGTCACATTGTTGGTAATCGACAAATCGCTTGATGCAAGATACACGCCGGCATAGGGCAAGCGGCTATTGAAGGCTGCATTGGCATACAGCGAAAGTGAACGACTACTGCGAGGCACAGCCTTGATGAGATGATACAATGCGCCGCCTTTCACGCTCACGCCCCAGCCTTTTGCCCAATCGCTAACTGCGCCTTTCTGGTCGTCGTGACGGCGATAATTACCATTAAACACGGTAGTACCCAAAAACATATTCCATCGATCGGTGGCATATTTTCCCTCCACGAAAGCCGAAACATGATGAGTGGTGCGGCCGTAGCGAGCGCCAATATAGTCGCCCACACGATATGGTGCATTGTAATACAAAAGGTAATCGCTGCCGAGCAAATCGAGAATCTTCATTTTCGACCAAGTGTCGTAGTATTGATACTGCAACCCTCCGAGCATCGTGAACGCATCGCTCACTTTATATTCACCCGAAGCGATAGCACCCGCTTGCGTATGGCCCGACAGATAGTCGATCATTGCATGCTGACCCACTTTTTTGCCCTCTGCATCCTTCTTCGCTGCATTTTCGGCAAGGATTGCATCAAAGTCGATATGGCCGTCGGCAGTTTGATGCGAAATGATGCTGTTCTTGCTGTCGGCGCTCACTGTCGAACGGCCGCCACCGTCAGCAATGGCTAAATACAGCGAATTCTTCATTGAAAAACGCTCACCATCCATGATGTGCTGAAGCGTGAAATAGGGTTTGTAGTAGTGATTGCGGGCAATGGAATATTTTTTCCCGCCGAGGTAACCCCAGTTTTTGGAATATCCCACGCCATACTGTTCCACTTCGGCATTGGTCAATTCCGTGTTGCGCTGATCGTGAGTTTCGGGCGAGCCAATCGCGTTGAACGAAAGCAGATGGTTGGCGCCAAAACGCTTGTTCACCGACAGCATATACGACAGTGTGCTCACATGCGAACACTCCACAAATCCATTGCCATTTGTGTAGCTCACCATAGCATTGGCCGACCATCCATTCGCCAGGCGCCCAGTGCTATAGTTCAGCACCGTCTTCAGCAAGCCATGCTCCGTCACCGACATTGCCACCTCGCCTGCAGGGGTGTCGCTTGAAGTCTTGGTAATGATATTCACCAATCCACCCATCGCACAGTCGGCAAGCATCGAACTGCCCATTCCCTTCTGAATCTGGATGGCATAGGTGGCATCCGAAAGCCCCATCCAGTTGCTCCAATACATAGAGCCCGAAGTAAGGCCCTGGATGGGAATACCATTGAGCATGATTGCAATATTATCTTGTTTAAAGCCACGGATATTCAGCGAAGCGTCGCCGTAGTTGCCCGTAGAGGCGGTGGCATACACGCCCGGCACACCCTGCATCACCTCCACATAGTTGGGGGCGGTGGCGTGAATCCGAATGTCTTGCGGAGAAAGGGTTGTGAGATTGAGGGGCGTTTTTTGTTCGTTTGAAAAATTTGCACGAACTGCCACCTCCTGAAGAGTCACTGCGGTGTCGGCAGTTACCGACACACTTGAAGAGTTTGAACCGTCAAACTCGCTCTCGCCTATGCCTCCTGCATACACGAGGGGTACGGACATCATCATGCCCAGCAAAAAAATGTTCTTTTTCATTGTTTCTTCTTCCATCCAGACTTTCACTGTCGGTACCGTAGTTGCAACGGTTCGGCCTTTCGGCTCGCGGACTTTACCGCCGGTCGGGAATTACACCCTGCCCTGAAGATAAATTATTTTTACGGCTGCAAAGTTAGTGAATTTTATTTCACCCGCCAAGGCGCAACACGTATTTTTATACACGCCCATTCAAACAGCACATCCCAACTTACTGCTAATCACCCACCATACCATCGCAATTTTCCAAACACGCTCACCCCAAAAAAACAAAATCGGTCATCTCAATAACCTTTATTTTTACAATTTCGGTTACCTCAATAACCCATTTCCCGCATTTTCGGTTACTACGTTAACCGTTTTTCCACATTTTTCGGTCATCACAATAACCTTTTTCTCTAATTTTCGGTCATCACAATAACCGCATAAAATATGAATAAAAACAATGCGTGCCGGTAGACTTTTGGGGTCTGGCGGCACGCTTGCTTTCCACTCAATGTGGTGATATAACTTACTTTTCTTCTGTGGCTTTGGTGGTGTCGTGGGCGCTTTCAGTGGAGGCATCGGCGCCTGACTTGTCCTTCTTGAAATAGGCTTTGAGGCGTTTCCACCCCTCCACACCGAGGATGGCAAGCCCTCCGTACTGGAAAGTTTTTGCCATACCGAAAAGCACAACCCAAAGCACGCCTTTCGCGGTGGCAGAAATCGGGAGGGCCATCTGGGCAAACGACGCGATATAGCAGGGCACACAAAGCGCAAGCACGATTACACCTGTGCGGAAACTCAACTTTGAAAGCATCTCTTTGATTTTCATGCCGCAAAGTTACACCATCTTTTTCATCCCCACAATCACTAAAAATAGTGATTTTAATGCAAACTTAAGCGCACTGTTTGAAGCTGAATCCACAAGTCAACCGGTCTGAGAGTTATATTGGGAGGCGCGTATAACATGCAAAAGGCATGTCCCTTCTATGTTATGGAGGGTGGAAGTAGGACTGTTTATGTCCTGTTTATCGCCTTGTGGAGGGTGGTGGCCTTCCGCAAGGAAGGTGGTGGAATGAGTGCAGGATTTTGCTGGGAGCTTGCTCGCATGGAAAATCATGCGCTCATACCTCCAGGTGCTTCAGCACCCACCCTACGCAAGGGGTTTTTCTCGGTTTTTGTCTTTCATCCCCACCATTTTTCCACTGAGCCGTTATCGTTCGCTCCCGCTCACCTATCGGGCCTCCAGCCCTCTGCCAGCCTATTTCGTAAGGGAGTGGATAGCCATCCCCCCTCCCAAAAACCAATCTTGCTTCCATTTTGATGCAGTTGCTCTGAAAAAGCGTGGCGACAAGGGTGCGAGTGTGGAGATTTTTTTGTAATTTTGTAGGCTAAACACTTTGTAAACAGAAATGTGGGGCATCAGTGCCAACAAACCACTGACTGCCACAATGATACAACGATAATGAATCCGATTCAAGGAAATAAAAAAGACGAAGACAAGAAAATCATCAGCGAAGCTGCTGCCGAGGAATACAAGTATGGCTTCGTGACCGATGTCGACACCGCCGTTATCCCCAAGGGACTCAACGAGGATGTGGTGCGACAGATTTCGGCGCTGAAGGGCGAGCCTGAATGGCTGCTTGAATTCCGATTGAAAGCGTTCCGCTACTGGCTCACTTTGCCTCAACCTAAATGGGGACATGTCAACATTCCCGACATCGATTTCCAGGACATCAGTTACTACGCTGCCCCTCGCAAGCGTACGGAACAGAAGGAAATCGACCCCGAGGTAAAGAAAACTTTCGACAAACTGGGCATTCCACTCGAGGAGCAGATGCGCCTTTCGGGTATGGCTGTCGACGCCATCATGGACAGTGTGAGCGTGCACACCACCTATCGCGAAAAACTCGCCGAACTTGGCGTGATTTTCTGCTCTATCAGCGAAGCGGTGAAAGACTACCCCGACCTCGTGAAGAAATACATGGGCTCGGTGGTGCCATATACCGACAACTTCTACGCAGCCCTCAATTCGGCAGTGTTCAGCGACGGCTCGTTCGTCTACATTCCAAAGGGCGTGCGCTGCCCAATGGAACTTTCTTCCTATTTCCGCATCAACGCTGCCCAGACCGGCCAGTTTGAGCGCACGCTGATTGTGGCCGACGACGAGAGTTATGTTTCTTACCTCGAAGGTTGCACCGCTCCTCAACGCGACGAGAACCAACTCCACGCAGCCATTGTGGAAATCATCGTGGAAGAGCGTGCCGAGGTGAAGTACAGCACCGTGCAGAACTGGTATCCTGGCGACAAGGACGGACGAGGCGGCATCTACAACCTGGTGACCAAGCGCGGCATCTGCCGTGGCGACCACAGCAAACTTTCGTGGACACAGGTGGAAACTGGCTCTGCTATCACTTGGAAATACCCAAGTTGCATTCTCGCTGGCGACTATTCTGTGGGCGAATTCTATTCTGTGGCACTCACCCGCAACCGACAAGAGGCCGACACTGGCACCAAGATGATTCACTTGGGCAAGAACAGCCGCAGCACCATCGTGTCGAAAGGTATCTCTGCCGGCAATAGCCAGAACAGTTATCGTGGCATGGTGAAGATTGCGCCTAAGGCCACCAACTGCCGCAACTATACCCAGTGCGACAGTCTTCTGCTCACCGCCACCAGCGGTGCACACACTTTCCCTGTGATTGAAGTGGGCAACGATTCTTCGGTTGTGGAGCACGAAGCCACCACCAGCAAAATCAACGAAGAGCAAATCTTCTATTGCAACCAACGTGGCATCAGCACTGAAGACGCCGTGGGCCTCATCGTGAACGGCTATGCCAAAGAGGTGATGGCAAAATTGCCGATGGAGTTTGCCGTCGAAGCACAGAAGTTGCTCAGCATCTCGCTCGAAGGCAGTGTGGGATAATACAAAACAGATAAAAACAAAGCAAAACATATAAAAATGCTTCAAATAAAAGACTTACG
The DNA here is from genome assembly GCA_030531495.1 of Bacteroidales bacterium. Classification (GTDB taxonomy): domain Bacteria; phylum Bacteroidota; class Bacteroidia; order Bacteroidales; family Muribaculaceae; genus Sodaliphilus. Next base: position 60,500 of record JAUNNJ010000002.1, on the reverse strand, counting down.
CGCCTCTATCGAAGGCAAGGAAATTTTGAAAGGCATCAACCTCACAGTGAAGCCAGGCGAAGTTCACGCCATCATGGGCCCTAACGGCTCTGGTAAAAGCACGCTCAGCGCTGTGCTCACAGGCAATCCTGCCTACACCGTCACCGGTGGCGAAGTGGATTTCTATGGCAAGGACCTTTTGGCACTGGCTCCTGAAGACCGTGCCCACGAAGGTTTGTTCCTCAGTTTCCAATACCCCGTTGAGATTCCGGGAGTTTCGATGGTCAACTTCATGCGTGCCGCCATCAACGAAAAGCGCAAATATTTTGGACAAGAGCCATTGAGCGCAAGCGACTTCCTGAAACTCATGCGCGAAAAACGTGAGGTGGTGCAACTCGACAACAAACTCGCGTCGCGTGCAGTGAACGAAGGTTTTTCCGGTGGCGAAAAAAAGCGCAACGAAATCTTCCAGATGGCAATGCTTGAACCTAAGTTGAGCATTCTCGACGAAACCGACAGTGGCCTCGATATCGACGCGCTGCGCATAGTGGCTGAAGGCGTGAACACTCTGAAGACCGCCAACAATGCCACCATCGTCATCACCCACTATCAACGCCTGCTCGACTATATCAAGCCCGACTTCGTGCATGTGCTCTACAAAGGACGCATCGTGATGAGCGCTGGCCCTGAATTGGTGATGGAACTTGAAGAAAAAGGCTACGACTGGATTAAGGAACAAGTCGACAAAAAAGGAGAGTAAGCATTTATGACAACCTCACTTCAACAATATATCGACCTCTACAACCAGTACGGCGAAGCCATACGTAGCCACGCACCTGCAGCGATGAATGCACTGCGTGCCGATGCACTCGCCGCACTCGAAGGCGTCAGCCTTCCCAAAAAAGGTCAGGAGGACTATGAGGCCACCGATTTGGAAGCGGTGTTTGCGCCCGACTATGGCGTGAACATCAACCGTGTGCCATTCGCTCCCGATGCCGCTGCATCGTTCCGCTGCGATGTGCCTAACATGAGCACTTGCCTCTACTTCTTCTTCAACGACATTTTTGCAGAAAGCCGTACCGCAGCCCGCAACACACAGCCGAGCCTGGTAATCGAAAGTTTTGCCGATGCACAGAAGAATCACCCAGAAGTGCTTCAAAAATATCTGGGCACTTTGGCCGACATGAAGAAACCAGAAGTGGCGCTCAATACCCTCCTCGCGCAAGATGGCATGCTCATCTACGTACCCAAGGGTATGGTTGTGGAAAAGCCCATCCAGCTGGTCAACATTTTCAAAGCAGCCGCACCAGTGATGGCGCTCCGTCGTGTATTGGTGGTGCTTGAAGAAGATGCACAGGCCAAAATGCTCGTTTGCGACCACACACAAGACACTGAGCAAAAGTATCTCTCAAGTCAAGTGATTGAAATCGTGGCGCTGCGTGGCGCTATGTTTGACTTCTACGACCTGGAGGAAAGCAGCGAAAACACCCACCGCGTGTCGTCGATTTTCGTACGTCAGGAGGAGGGGTCGAATGTGCTTGTAGATGGCATCACGCTGCTCAACGGCTTCACGCGCAACGACTACTACGTGGAAATCAACGGCGAACACGCCGAAACACATCTGCTTGGCATGACCGTGGCATCAGCAAATCAGCACGTCGACAACCACACCTACATCAGCCACAATGTGGCGCGCTGCGAAAGCAACGAGATGTTTAAATATGTGCTCAACGACCATGCCGTAGGCGCATTTGCCGGCAAGGTGCTGGTAAAAGAGAATTGTCCCCGCACAGTGGCTTATCAAGGCAACCGCAACATCGTGGCTTCGCCCGACGCTAAAATGTACAGCAAGCCGCAACTCGAGATTTACACCGACGATGTGAAGTGCTCACACGGTTCTGCAACCGGTCAGCTCAACGAGGAGGCGCTGTTCTACATGCGTTCACGCGGTATCAGCGAAAAGGAAGCTCGCCAACTTTTGATGCAAGCATTTATGAGCGATGTTATCGACGCCGTACGCCTCCCCGCCCTCAAGGACCGCCTCCACCACTTAGTGGAAAAGCGTTTCCGCGGCCAACTGGCGATGTGTGCCGAATGTGGCGCAGCTAACTGCAACAGCAAAATAGAAAACGTATGAATTAACAACTGATTCACTACTATCACAAACATAACATATGTTCGACGAATCGAAAATCAACTCTATCAGGGAAGAATATCCCATTCTCAAGCGCGAAATCGAAGGACGCCCTTTGGTCTACCTCGACACAGCCGCCACCGCACAAGCGCCAAAGTGCGTGGTCAATGCCATTGAAGACATGTATTTCAACCACCGTGCCAATGTGCACCGTGGCGTGCACACACTTTCGCAAGAGGCCACCGACATGGTGGAGGCCACTCGCGAGAAGGTGCGCGCGTTCATTAATGCAGCCTCTACCGAGGAAATCATATTCACCCGTGGCACCACCGAGGCCATCAACCTGGTGGCAGCCACCTACGGCGACCGCCTCTGCAACGGCGACGAAATCATCCTCACCACCATGGAGCACCACAGCAACATCGTGCCTTGGCAACTCATCGGCAAGGAAAAGCGCATCCGCATTCGCGTGGTGCCTATCAACGACGCCGGCGAGGTGAATTTGGAAGAATACGAAGATTTGTTTACCGAGCAGACTCGCTTCGTGGCGTTGGCTCATGTGTCGAATGTGCTGGGCACCATCAATCCCGTGAAGGAGATGATTGCCATCGCACACAAGCATGGAGTGCCTGTGCTCGTCGATGGCGCACAAGCAGCTCCACACATCGCAGTGGATGTGCGCGACCTCGACTGCGACTTCTATGCATTCTCTGCCCACAAAATGTATGGTCCAACAGGCGTGGGCGTTCTATACGGCAAGAAATATCGCCTCAACACGATGTCGCCCTACCAAGGTGGCGGTGAAATGATTAGCACAGTGAGTTTCAAAAGCACCACATACGCCGACCTCCCATTCAAATTCGAAGCCGGAACTCCCGACTATGTTGGCATCGCAGCGTTCAGCGCAGCGCTCGACTACATCAACGACCTCGGCATTGAAAACATTGCCGCTCACGAACACGCACTTGTGGAGGAAGCCACACGCCAATTGCTCACCATCGATGGCATGCACATCTATGGCACAGCCGCACATAAGGCTGGCGTGATTTCGTTCCTCGTACGCGACATCAACAGTTACGACATGGGCCTGCTGCTCGACAAACTCGGCTTTGCCGTGCGCACTGGCCACCATTGTGCACAGCCCCTCATGGCACGCTACGGTGTGCAAGGCATGGTGCGGGCATCGTTTGGCGTCTACAACACGTTCGACGAAGTCAGCCGCTTCGTAGAAGCAGTGCGCCGCGTAGCCTCCATGTTCTAACCACCCGCCAACACAATTCAATTTCAGCAATAAAAAATCGGAGCCGACGGAAGGATGATTTCCTCGTCGGCTCCAACTATTTTTTCTGTAGCGTAATCTTACTATGAATTAGTATAGAATGGATTGAAGTTCTTTATTGGTGATAAGACGTTCGAGAGCCTTTTCAAAATTATCGCTCTTGTATACATACAATATATCCATACCTTGAAGCACAGCAGTTTCCAACAGCGGATCGCCTTTAATGTCTTCCTTTGAGAATAACTCGGAATTTGACACATTTGAAAAATTCTCTTTCATTGTGGCTTCATCAATCTTCGATTCAGTCACGTCGGTAACGCAGCGCAACACATTGCCTTGTCTTGAGAATTCCACCACTTTCATGCCGTTACCAGCATCTATAGGCAAATTGCCTTGTGCTATTTTAATCTGCATATCAAGCAGGTCGTTGCCTTTGAGCGGGTGTTTAATGGCATCAACCAATTCCTTGCTGTTGAGCTCCACCTCCTTCTTTGCGCCATTGCTTTTGCAGATATACACGCACTTCACTCCCACTTTCGATGCCACAAGCTCATCGCGGAAAGCCTTATCCAAACCCGCAACAATGCTGCCGAGCATCATCTTGGAAAGAACCGGGTCCTTATAATTCGACGACACATTATTAAACGCCTGTTCGTTCGTCTCATAGGTGAACACCACCATGTCGCCATCCATCTCCACACTGGTAATGGTCATTCCATCATCCACCTTTTGAGGGCAAGTAGCGTTGGCAGATGCCACTTCTGTGGCCAATTTACTTTTACTCATGTTGCACCCAGTGAGGAGCAAAGCCACCATCACGAGGATAATTGAAAACAGATTTTTTCTCATAATTTTTTGGTTTTATTGGGTTAATTAAAATTCGGGGCGGAAACCAGATTTCGATTCCTTGAACTGGTTGTACTTCTCTTGATTGAAGCGGAACATAATGCGGCTGCGCTCTTTGCGTTCGGCATTCTGGTCGGCTGGCTCAACGATGCCCAAAGTCACCATCTTGCGGTGGAAATTGCGACGGTCGAGTTCGTGTTCGGCATCATTGCCGAGAATGGTGTCGTAGAGCAATTTCAACTGCGACATCGTGAACTGCTCCGGCATCAATTCAAAGCCGATAGGTTTATAGTGGATGCGACAACGCAATTCCTCAAGCGCATCATCCAGAATCTGCTGGTGGTCGAAAGCGAGTTCGGGCAATTCGGTGATGTCAAACCACTGGGCGTGGCGGGCATCATCGCCGCCCACCACATCACACTTCTTCACCAATGCCAAATGAGCCACGGTGATAACTCGCTCGCGAGGGTCGCGCCCCACTTCTGAATACACCTTAAACTGCTCCACAGCAGCCACATCAACACCCGTCTCCTCTCGCAACTCACGTTGTGCACAGGCAGTGACATTCTGGTCGGCAGGGGCGCCTTCGGCATCCTCCACCCGGACAAAGCCACCTGGCAGTGCCCATTTGCCCTTGAAGGGTTCAATGCCACGCTCAATCAGCAGCACCTGAAGCGCCATTCGCTTGTTTTTCTTCTTCGACTTTCGCTCATCTGGGGCCACATCAAAGCCAAACACCACGCAGTCGGTTGTCACAGCTGGATGCGGATAACGGTAATGATATTTGAATCTTTCTTGATTTTCCATCTTGCATTTCCAATAGATGTTGCAAAGATAGTGCTTTTCATGGTATTTTTGCGTAACTTCTACATAAAACCATTATTTTTTTAGCACATCCCAAAACGATTGAGGCAATGCCACATTGGGGAGAGAGATGCAGGCGGCGAAAAGTGGAGCGATTTCTTCGTCGCTAAAGCCGGCGATGCCGCAACCGATGCGAGTCACATAGAAATTTAATTCGGGATGGGCATCAGCAAATTTGGCAAATTCATCCACGTATGGCTTGATGGTTTCCACGCCACCTTGCATTGTGGGGATAGCATAACTCTGCCCTTGCAGACCCACGCCTTGCCCGAAAACGGCGCCAAACTTACTGGCTGCCACTCGCGCTGCACCACCCATGTGATGCCCAGCGAGATTGCTGCCGAACACAAACACCTCGTTTCCCTGCAATTGGCTCACATTGCGAGGCGTGACGCGCGAAAAAACTTCGAAATAGCCTCTGTTGAGCATTCGCATGGCTTGGCGGCGTTGGTCTTCGCTCTCGTAATTCGCGTCTCTCATTCGTCGCAGATTTTCATGGTATCGTTCTCGGCTTTGACGCTCTTGCTCCCACATCTTGTTCATGCCCTCTTCGGTTTGGACAAATTGAAAACTGCTCTCGATGCTGAAACTCATGGCTGTGGCCTTTGCATCAATATTGGCACCGATAAAAGTGAACACCCAACCTTCCTCTTTCAGCTGTTCAATCAGCGATTTCACTTGTGCATGCGTGAAATGCGTCGACGAGTTTTCCTCGCCATCTGTGATGATGGTCACCACCACAGAGGCTGAATTGTCGTTCTTAACAAGTGTGTGGAGGCGAGTACATGTGTGTCCTATGGCATCGTTGAGCGGAGTGCATCCTCCTGGCTGATAATCCTTTTCAGTAATCAGTTCCACTTTTTGAATGGGTGTGTTTTCCACGATATAGCGGCTAAGCTTAAGATCGGTGTCGAAGCAGAAGATGCTCACATAGTTCTGGGTAAGCGCGTCTTCCGATTCTGCTTTTCTGATAGTAGTCAAGGTTTCGTTGCAGCCATTAATGGTCTGGGAAGCGACACAACCCATCGATCCGCTCTCGTCGAGGATAATCAAGTTGTAGCAACTGTTAGGCTTCTTTGACTTGGATGACTTAGCAGGCTCCTTTGGCTCAGTGGGCACCTTTGCCATCTCTTCCTTTTTTACTTCGCTCACAACTGTAGTTTTTTCTTGGCTTTTAAATTTAAAATCAAATGGAAATTTCATAATACTTTTCTTTTATTAACTATTCTGCGTTTGTTTTACACAACAAAATTACACACAATTTTCTTAACAACAAAATATTTCTGCGTATTTTTTACACATCAGTTGATATTTAACACTATTTCACAAATCACGGACAACCAATTCATCAGCAACGCAACCGCCCGAACATAAAAACAAACAAAATGCAGATCTCTCACGAAATCTGCATTTTGTTAACTCGATGAAATTTGGAGCTCTTGCCGCCGGGCCATTTCAGATTTCCAGACCCTCAAGCAACGATTCCTATTATTGCTCTACTCTATTGATTAATCGATTTATATACTGAATGTGTTCCATCTGTATATTCTGTAACAACTATGTTCACACCATGGAATGGACGAATGCTGCTACGACCGAAAGCATCATAGTATCTAACCGATTTAACATTTTTGGATACGACAGGAGTGGTTACGCCTGTTACTACTGAACCGCCGTCGAAAACCACATCGAAATGTTTCTCAAGAACCACATAAGAAAGCTTTTCGCTGGCTGGGGCGTTTGCCTTTGCCCTTCTCATTGCTTTGGGTTCAACAGTCTCTTTTGAATAAGAGCGAACGATATAGGTGATTGTCGTTGGATTGTCGGCTGTTGGCTTGTCGCCCAGGAACACATCTACGACATTGGCTGATGAAAATCCTGTCTCCTTCAAGAATCTATAATCATTCCACCAGTATTCGTTTTCAAATTCTGGAAGAGTGTTTAAGTAAACAGCTTCACTTTCCTTTCCGTTGACCACGCGCCAAACTTTAAAATAATCAGCTGCATATTCGTAATAGTCTTCAGCTCTGAAGATATTGTCGCGGCCAGCATACTTAAAGCCATCAAGGTCAAAGTCGGTCTTGAATGCACAGCGTTCGACACGGTCAGCATCAAACCACGACTTTTCTGTGATACCATAATCTTGCACGGTGAGTGTGACAGTAGGTCGACGAAGCGACGAATACTCGTGTGTGAGGTAGGTGTTTCCATTTACAGAAATCACACCAAAGTACCATCCATCGAATTCGTCGTCTTGTTCCATATATGGGAACACCGATGTGGCTTCATCTTCTGGCTCAACAAATGTCAATTCGCCACCTCGTGGATAATCGCCCGATTCTTTCTGGCGAATCAATGATGCGCCATCAATGGCAAATTCGCTTACAGGAGTCAATGTGATGCAATGTTCAAATGTGGGAGCACTGCGGTCGCAGTCGACATCCATCAATTCATCAGGATCATTGACAGAGAGCACATGAGTATTGGCATCGGTAAGAGTTGTGCAGTAAGTGTTCACTTGAGCTTCTGGCTCGAAGCCTTCTTTAATGGTGTAGTTGAATGTCATGTTTTGCAAGTCCTTCAACTCACCATTGTAGTAACCAACCTTCTCTGGAACCTGATAGAAATAGTGTGGAATCACAATACCGTCGGCCACATTGCCTGTTGTGGGATATGGCACATTGTCGTAGCGATAATTATTTGCATTCGAACCTTCTAATTCTCTCAGCACATAATTACCTTCATCGTCCACGAATTCTATCTTGCAAATATCCAAAGATTTGCGGAATTCAATGGCATCCAATCCATCAGCAAGCGACCAAGTAAGTGTGCGTGTGGTGCCTGCAAGTGACGCAGGAGTTGCACCGTTCAAAGTGAGGGTAACAGTATTCTTGTAAGAGTTGGCAGGCCACTGTGGCATGTATTCTCGGCTGATATCCACTCTCGATTTTGCATCGACAGAGATATTGAAATCGGAGTTGGCAGGAATGATGCTGAGGTAGCCCTTCAGCAAGAAGTTGCCATTCTCAACTGCAGAACTAAACTTGACGGTCTTGTAATTTTTCGCACGTGGGAATACCAGATATTTGCCTTCATGTCCTACTGCGTCATCATAGTTATATGAATGTGCGAGAGATGCTGCTTCAACAATGAATTTGTCGAAATCCGCATTGTTTTCGAAGAAACCGCCCATATCCACAGCCCATATTTCAGCACCAGTTGCATCGGTCACAGGATATGCCTTTGCATAGAGTTGTTGATTGACAAGGGATGCTGTCTTCACACTGTCGAGTCCAGCCAATGTGAGTGCCGGAATTTGGTTACGATGAACGCTAACATTTTTAAGCATCTTGTTATTGCTCAAATCAATCGATGTGAGTTGATTGTTGTACAAATACAGTGATTTAAGTGAGTCGCAATTAGCCACATCAATTGAAGTGAGATTATTGACACCCACATTGAGGTGGTTCATTACCTTGTTTCCACTCACATTCACCGACTCCAGATGGTTTTGGTAAGCCAATGCTGTGGCAAGAGAATCACATGGCGATAAATCAAGCGTTGAAAGATTATTCATCTGAAGATAGCAAGTGCGCAAATCCTTACAACTCGAGAGACTAATCGAAGTCAAGAGGTTTTCACCCATCGACAAAGTGCGAAGCTTTGTGTTTTTAGAGAGGTCTATCTCTTGGATTTTATTTTTAGCCACAGAGATTTGCACAAGTTCAGGATTGTTGGTAACGTCCAGATGTGTCAGCCCGTTTTCCTGAGATGACAAAATTTGAAGTGCTTTGTTTTTTGAAATGTCGATTGAAAGTGTACCATCGGCATTGGGTTCAAATGCATTCTTACCACACGAAAGATGAATCAACTTGGTCATTTTAGTCACATCCACAGGCGCTGTAAGATGGTTACTGCCATAACTCAAATACAGCATTTCTGCTTCAGAACCATCAAGGTTGAGAGTATGGATACCAGCACTTCGCACATACACACGTGTCAAACCGGGGTTATTGGAAAGATCAAGCACAGGGTAACTGCAACTGTCGCCATAGAAAGTGTGAATTTTTCGACCACTCAAACCAGAAAGAGAATCCAAACGCTTATTGCCCTGCAATCTGACATCTTGGAGATTAGGAGAATTAAACACCACTCCACCTTCAATCTGGTTGTTATAGAAATAAGCTTTCTCCAGAATGGTGTTGTGGGAAAGGTCCATCGACTTGATTTCATTGTACTGACAAAAAAGTTGGCGAAGTTTTGGATTGTTATTCACTTCAAATTGCTTGAGATGATTGTTTGCCACATTCAGATAATGCAATTTCTCAAATCCATTAACACGAACGCTGTTCAGATTGTTAACTTGCACTTGTAGCATCAGCAACGAGTCGCAGCCATCCACATTTATGCTATTCAAGTTGGTGTTGAAGGCATATAAATACTTGAGTTGCTTGTTATGTGTAAAATCAAGTTCATAGTTATCTTCTTCCACCCACAAAGAATCGTGCTGCACATAGAAACCCACAAGATCCGGAAAATTTTCTGGTTTCATTCTGTTGCCCCCATATTTCACGCCTCTAAGACCTTTATTGAAACCCAAGCTCAAATATGTGAATTTAGTGGTAGGCAAATCAATATAGCCTTCAAGGTTGTTGTAATCAAGAAATATACGCTTCAATTTAGTGTTACCATCATTGATTACAAATTGAGAGAGACCATTTGAACGACAACGGAATTCCACCAATGCCGTATTACCGGTCAGGTCGACCGATGCTATTTGGTTGGTGTCACAGTTAAGGGTTTCCAATTTCCGGAATAATTCCACGCCTTTTATATCGGCAATCTCCATCTTTGAGCATACAATTTTCTTCACAGCGTTGGCTTCTGCTTCTGTGAAGAATTCAGAATTTTCATGCGTTAAATTGTCGGTAACGTACTTTCGGAAATTTTCATCGGGAAAGTTAGTGCTATTGATATAGACTTCATTTTCCGCCCAGGAGATGAAGCACATAGCAACAAACACAAATAAGGTAAATAATTTTTTCATTTGGTTTTGGTTTCAACAAGGGATTCTCCCCATCAATAAGCAGGTTTCTTGTTCCTCCACCAAAACCCAAAATTCTTACTAAATTCCTTAATTATCGGACATAAAAAAAGCATGAGGAAATGTCACTGTTCTTCTTAAAAGAGGCATCGTCAAAAGCCTTGTAGAGTACAAACAGCCCACCCTCGCGCTCAATATAAATTTGCCCCATCTCTCATGTGAAAGGAGCATATACATGCGTGAGCATTTCTTGCTGCTTTTTTGTCCTTCGTACATAGAGAAATTTGGCGATTTTCTTAAAAGGTAAAAAAGCGAAACGCTAATTATTATGTTCGGAATTACAATCGATGACAAGCATCTATCTGCATTTCAACTGACAAAGATAAACAAAAAAAGTAATTGTTCCACAAAAAAAACGCAAAATATTCTTAACACTTGTTATTCAAACGATTATACATCAAACAAAAAAACAACTAAAAGTGAAGAATACTGGGTTGCTTTACATTATAATTATTACTATCTTTGTATCGATTGCAACTAAATACATTAATATAATAATATGAACAAATTTTCGATTATTCTTGTCGCACTTATCTGTGTCTTTGCTATGCAAGCTAAAGGCCTGAAGGGCAAAACCATCTATCTCAACCCTGGTCATGGCGGCTACACTACTGGCGACCGCCCTACAGCCACCATCAATCACGAGTATATGGACACGCTCAGTTTCTATGAAACTCGTTCAAACCTCTGGAAAGCGCTCGAAGCAGCACGCCACCTCAAAAAAGATGGTGCCAACGTGATTATGAGCCGCACACGCTCGGGCTACGTGACCCAATCACAAATGGAAGATGGCATACTCAACGAAAACCAAGAGAGCCACGCCATCCCTTCCGAACACAAAGTGGACAAGCGCTTCAACCAAGTGGAAACCACCGACGATGGCACCGGACAACAACAAATCGTGGGCCTGGAACGCATCGCTTGCCAAGTCGACTCTATCAAACCCGACTATTTCCTCTCTATGCATAGCAACGCCCACAAGAATGGCAGCACCGTCAACTACCTCGTGATGCTCCACCGTGGCGAAACTGGCAAACCATATTTCGAAAACAGCGACTCTATGGCTCGCGTGATGTGGCCATACGTGTTCGATAACCCGCTCTCTGTGTGGAGTCACTACGCAGCCGACAAGCCTGCAGTGGTGGGCGACATCAGCTGGATGGGCGGCACTCCTCCAGGCACACCCAATCGCATCGGCGTGAACGGCTATTATGCAGTGCTCAAATTCCGCGCACCTGGCTTCCTCGTTGAAGGCTCGTTCCACACCTACGACCCTGAGCGCCAACGCCTCCTCAACCCCGACTACTGCCGTCTCGAAGGCATACGCTACTACCGCGGCATCCGTGCCTACTTCGGCGGTAAGCGTGAAAAGGTGGGTTACCTTGCTGGCGCAGTGAAATCGGCTACCGAAAAGATGGATCACCCACGCTACACCTACCGCGAAGGTAGCGACGACCAATGGAAGCCTATCAACATGGCAATGGTATACCTCTACGACTCTCGCGGTGTGAACATAAAGGCATATCGCACCGACTATGAGTGGAACGGCGTGTTCGCATTCTTCGACCTCAAACCCGGCAAATACACCCTTCGCTACAAAGCCTACGGCTACGAAGAAATGACCGAAGAAGTGGAAGTGAAGGCCGACCAAACCACCTACACTCTCCCCAAGCTCCATCTGAAATAATCACCAAACATCATACCCCACACAATGGCGGATGTCCCCCAAGGCACCCGCCATTTTTAGTAAAAAGGGACGGTTCTTTTTTACTAAAAAAACCACACACACCATTGTAAATCTGCATTTTACACCCCAACAAAAATCCTCAAAAAAATGGCTAAAAAGAACCGTCCCTCTTAGCCATAGACGAGGGCAGCCGCATCAAAATTTGTCAAACCCAAAACTCGCCAGCGACGACAGATTGTGGTTAACTCCATGCAAGCGAACGAGAGTGCGCGTAGCTTGGAGCCACAGCGCCCCCACTCAAGTATGAACCTCGGAGAGGGTCGGATATGCCCCAACTATATTCGGTGTTAATGGGGTTAAATCGGGTGTAATCGGTATCCCTTGCCCCATCACTCATTGACTTGCTGACCCGTAGACCTGTTGACTTTTTTACAAAACACCTTTTTACTATTGTCGCCACCTTGCGATATCCCTATCTTCGCGCCATAGTTCTTTTACGTATTGGCATATTGGCATCTCGGTATCGTCTTAACTTCTGAGCGACGCAGGAGCGATAACTCCTTAACTCCCACAAGAACGTATTGACATCTCACTATCGTCTTAACTCCCGAGCTCCGAAGGAGCGATAACTTCTTAACTCCCTAACTCCCATTCAAGTGTTTCACTTAAAATAGGAAAAGTACTCCAAGTTCCGATATGGACCAAGAAAGTGGCGGTTTTTGGTCCAAAAGCGAACTCAAAAAGGGTGTTTCAGGTGTTTTGGGTGTTTTTGTTGTTTCGTGATCTAAACATGAACATCAAATCATATCTATGTAAAGACACAAAATATTGCCATTTACCCTTAATGGACTATCTGGGATTATTCAAAAAGTGTGAAAAGGCGATGGAAAATTATGGCATCGGATTGATGGGGCGAATATTTTTTAGTAATTTTGCTAATTAAATATGATGGAAGAAGATTTTGACATAAGAAGTGAGCGCATTCGCAGCGACCAAGACATGGAAAAAGCGCTGCGCCCTATGCGATTCGAAGACTTTTCGGGGCAAGACAAGATTCTGGAAAACCTTCGCGTGTTTGTAGCCGCTGCGCGTATGCGCGGCGAGGCGCTCGACCACATACTGTTCCACGGCCCTCCGGGATTGGGAAAAACTACGCTGAGCAATATCATTGCCAACGAACTGGGCGTGGGCTTCAAGGTGACTTCTGGCCCTGTGCTCGACAAGCCCGGCGATTTGGCCGGATTGCTCACCTCTCTTGAGGAGAACGACGTGCTCTTTATCGACGAAATTCACCGTCTGAGCCCTGTGGTGGAGGAATACCTCTATTCGGCAATGGAGGACTACCGCATCGACATCATGATTGACAAGGGTCCGGGTGCTCGTTCGGTGCAACTCACCCTCGCTCCATTCACCCTTATCGGTGCCACCACTCGCAGCGGTTTGCTCACATCGCCTCTGCGTGCCCGCTTTGGCATCAACTGCCATTTGGAATACTATGGACACGAGGTGCTGGAGCAAATCGTAAAGCGCTCGGCCCACCTGCTTGGGGTGCCTATCACCGATGAGGCTGCACTGGAGATTTCGCTCCGAAGCCGTGGCACGCCGCGTATTGCTAATTCGCTCCTGCGCCGCGTACGCGACTTCGCACAAGTGAAGGGCTCTGGAAAAATCGATACTGCCATCGCCCGCTATGCCCTTGAGGCATTGAATATCGACAAATATGGCTTGGACGAAATCGACAACAAGATTCTGCTCACCATCATCGACAAATTTAAGGGCGGACCTGTGGGCATCAACACCATCGCTACGGCGCTAAGCGAAGACCCTGGCACGGTGGAGGAAGTGTACGAGCCCTACCTCATCAAGGAAGGCTTTATCAAGCGCACTCCACGCGGGCGCGAAGTCACAGAGCTGGCCTACAAGCACCTTGGCCGCACGCCATTCACCGAGCAAGGCACCCTATTTGATTAGGGACGCCAATTATAATTAGATTTTTTACACCGACCTAAATTCATAGTTAATTGTGGCAACTAATTTAAAATCACTTGCAAAAGACACCGCAATCTACGGCGTGAGCAGCATTTTTGGGCGATTTCTCAACTATCTGCTCGTTCCGCTCTATACAGCCACACTCTCTGCCGCTTCGGGCGGTTATGGCATTATCACCAACCTATATGCGTGGACCGCATTGCTGTTGGTCATCCTCACCTATGGTATGGAAACCACCTTCTTCCGATTCGCCAACAAGGCGGAGGAAGATGCCGAAAAGGTGTACAGCACCACTCTCTTCTCTGTGGGCGCCACAGCGCTGATGTTTGTGGCTGCTGTTGTTGGCTTTCTCCCCGCCATTTCCACTTGGCTTGGCTATGCCGAACATCGGTGGTGGGTGGTGTCGATGGCCATTATCGTGGCACTCGACGCATTCCAGGCCATCCCGTTTGCCTATCTGCGCTACAAGAAGAAACCTGTGAAATTCGCTTGCTTCAAGTTGGCGTTTATATTCATGAACATCCTGTTCAACCTACTCTATTTCCTGGTGCTCCCTGCATTGAAATTGAATTTGTTCGGAATGTATGATGCCAACTTCACGCTTGATGTGGGCTATGTGTTCTACATCAATCTTGCCACCACTGGTGTGATTACACTGCTCTTCTGGAAAGAGTTGTTCTGCATCAAGTGGCGCTTCGACGGCGCCCTACTCAAGCGAATGCTGGGCTACAGTTGGCCAATTCTCGTGCTCGGTATTGCCGGCATCCTCAACCAGGCTGCCGACAAGATTCTCTTCCCCATTCTCTACGAGGCTGCCGACCAGCAAAAGCAGTTGGGCATCTATGGCGCGGCTGTGAAGATTGCCATGATTATGGCGCTCATCACCCAAGCGTTCCGCTACGCCTACGAGCCATTCGTGTTTGGAAAGAGCAAAGACAAAGACAACAAAGACACCTACGCCAAGGCGATGAAATACTTCATCATGTTCACCCTCTTTGCATTCTTGGCAGTGATTGCGGGCATCGATGTGCTCAAGCGCATCATCGCTCCCGACTATTGGGAAGGGCTGAAGGTGGTGCCTATTGTGATGGCGGCTGAAATTATGATGGGCGTGTATTTCAACCTTTCGTTCTGGTACAAACTCATCGACAAGACCATCTGGGGTGCAGTATTCTCATTTGTGGGATGCGCCGTGCTCTTCGCCATCAACATCTTCCTGGTGCCTAAGTATGGCTATATGGCTTGTGCGTGGGGTGGTTTCGCAGGCTACGGCACCGCCATGGTGCTGAGCTACTTTGTGGGACAGAAATACTACCCCATCGCCTATCCTATGAAGGACATTGCCATCTACACCGTGCTGGCTGGCGCCCTATTTGCTGCCATGCTGTGGCATCCATTTGGCAGCGAACTGCTCGACACGCTCTATCGATGCGTGCTCATGATGGTGTTCTTCGTGGTAATGTTCAAGCGCGAGCACATGGGCGAAATGTTTGCCAAATTACCTGTGATTGGCAGGTTCTTCCGATAATGGAGGGTTAGCAATAATGTTTTTTTAGCATTTTCACATTTTTGTTAAGCTACAAATTCAAGGGATTTACCTATCTTTGTATACGCTTATTATAAATATAGACGAATGAAATTCTCTTCTGGTCGACTGAAATATGCACTAATAGCACTGCTGCTCAATATGGTAGTGGGCTCTTTGCGTGCACAAGTCACCGTCGACGGTTCAGCTGCGAATCTGATTTACGACGGCATCGACGTGTCGAGCTACCAGAAGGACATCGACTGGAGCGCCACCGCACAGGACAAAAATATCAAATTCGTATATGTAAAAGCCACCGAAGGCGCCACCTACCGTTCGCGCCACTATCAATTCAACATCGAGAACGCTCGTCAATATGGCATTCATGTGGGTGCATACCACTTTTTCCGACCTACGGTGTCGGTGGAGAAACAGTTCCGCAACTTTACATCGGTAGTGAAAAAAGAGGAGCAAGACCTGATTCCGCTTATCGATGTGGAGGTGCGTGGCACCATCACTCCACAGGCTCTTGCCGACTCCGTGCTCATGTTTGCCGACATGCTCGAGCGCCACTACGGATGCCGCCCGATGATTTACACCGGCAGCGCCTTCTACAACTCATATCTCAGCGGACGCATTTCGGGCTACCCTCTTTTCATTGCGCGCTATTCAAAGGTGGAGCCTCGCCTCACCGGCGGTGCAAAATGGATTCTGTGGCAATTCTCTGAAAAAGGTGTCATTGCCGGCATCGACCATGTGGTGGACCTTTGCCGTTTCAATAAAGGCTGTGGCTTGAAAGATATCTTGATGAAGGGCAGCAAGGCTCACTCTCGCCCTCGCACACAAGAAACCGTGCCTCCGAAACCAAAAAAGGAGCAACCTGCCGTAGCGGAAAAGCAACTGACCGAAAAAGAGAAAGAGCAACTGCGCAAAGAGCGCGAAAAGGCTGAGAAAGAGGCTCGCAAACTCGCTGAAAAGCGTGCGGCAGAAGAAAAGAAAGAGGCTGAGCGCCTGGCTAAACAGAAGGAAAAATTGAGAAAACTCAAAGAAAAAGAGGAAAAAGAAGCTGCGAAGCAAGAGCAGAAGCGTCGCGAAAGAGCAGAAAAAGAGGCTCAAAAGCAAGCAGAAAAAGAAGCAAAACTCCGCCAGGAGCAAGCAGAAAAAGAAGCAAAAGCGCGCGCCGAGCAGGCTAAACGCGACCAAAAAGAGCGTGAAGAAACGCTCCGAAAGAAGGACAAAGAGCGCGAAGAAGCTAAAAAACTCAAAGAAAAAGAACGCGAACAGGCCGAAAAGCAAAAGAAAGAGCAGGAAGAACAGCTCCGCAAGCTAAAAGAGCAGCAGAAGCGCGACAGGGCTGAGGCGGCTAAAAAGCAAAGCCAAAACCAAAAGGCCGCCAACCAAGGCAAGCGCATCAATCAAAGCAGCGTCGACAACGACGACTAACAGGCAACAAAACCAACCGAAGCAAAATAGTAAACAAGATTGACTTATAGGCATAAAAAATCCACCGATGGGGTGGCGCGGATTTTGGTGCGCTTGCCCTGTCGGTGGATTTATGTGTAGAGATATTTGGTTGCCTACAAGTATTTGTCGCCGTGGACGGCTTTTACTTCGCGCACGTAGTTGCGGATTTTCTGTTCTTCGCTGCGGGGCACGATGAGTAGGGCGTTGTCGCTGTCGGCGATGATGTAGTCGTCGAGGCCCGAAACAATTACCAACTTGTCGCTCTTGACCGACACCACATTGTTGCGGCTGTTTACCATCATTGCCTTTGCTCTTTGCACCACATTTCCTTCGCGAGTCTTTGGGCTCACATCATAGAGTGCTCCCCAAGTACCAAGGTCGGTCCAGCCGATACCTTCCACACGGAGCACGGTCACATTGTCGGCTTTGTCGAGCACGGCATAATCAATCGATGCGCTCGGACTCACCTCATAAATCTCTTTGATAAACTCAGTTTCACGTTCTGTGCCGTAGATGCCTTCGCCTTCGGCAAATTTGGGCGACACCTCCACAGCTGCATTCTCATAGAGCGCCTTGATAATGGAGTCGGCACTCCAGAAGAAGATACCTGTATTCCAGTAGAATTCGCCACTGTCGATAAACACCTTTGCCAATTCAAGGTCGGGCTTCTCGGTGAATGTCTTCACTGTTGCGAATTCGCCATCTATTTCTTTACCCTGCTGAATGTAGCCATAGCGAGTTTCGGGATGGGTGGGCTTTACACCGAAAGTAAGCAATGTGTCATCGTTCTGCTCGATAAATTCAAACGCCTTCGCCACGCTTTGTCGGAATTCATCCACACGGAGAATAATGTTGTCGCAAGGCGCCACCATGATTTTCGCATCTGGATTGATGGCCTTGATATGATAGGCTGCCCACGCATTGCCAGGAGCTGTACGACGGCGGGCGGGTTCAAGCAATATTTGGCTCTCGCTGATTTCCGGCACTTGTTGCTTCACGATTTCGGCATACTCGGCATGAGTAAGCATAAAAATATTTTCTTGTGGTATAATGCCTTTCAGGCGCGCCACAGTGAGCTGGAGCAGCGATTGACCTGTTCCCAGGAAGTCGATAAATTGTTTTGGCATTTGTGTGCGGCTCTTAGGCCAGAGGCGGCTTCCACATCCGCCGCAAAGTATCACACAGTATCTGTTGTTTTCGGTCATTTTTGGTTTTTTCTTGGTTATTTTCAATTGATATGCTAATATAGCAATTTTTCCCCTAACGCAATGCATAATTTAGGGAAATTTAAGAAGTCGGCGATGTTTTTTTGATTTTTAGAAGCTAAAACCAGAAAGTTCGTGGGAGACATATGGCAATATTTTGCTCCTCATAGGCATGATGAATGCCGATATATGAAGCTGTTTTGTAGGGACGCTTGGCTCAAGCGTCCGCTTTACATGTGATTGGTTGTCAATTTGTTAGACACCGGACGCTCGAGCCGAGCGTCCCTACAATATTGTGCGTGGAGCATTTTGAAACAGTGTTGCTATTCCAGATTTCCATCCCACACCATAAACACGAACAAGCCGATGAGGACAGCTATCACCACCCACGCCATAAGCTTGAAACGCCAACTTGCAGGCTCGTGTTGCGGGGCCACAATATGCGAAGCTTTCACAAATGGCAACGAGGCAAGTTTCTGTTCAGGAGTCTCTTCTGCCGCTTTTGGCGCTGATGCTTTCTTTTGTGGTTGAACAGGCTGTGGAGCTGCAGTAGCGGGCGCTTGAGGCGAAACAGGGTTTCCCCCAGAAAGAGGAAGCGGAGCACCACAGAATGGGCAGAAGTTCAATCCTTTCACGGGCAAGTGCTTGCCACATGTGGGGCAAAAGGCAATTTTCATCGCCACTTCGGCTGCAGGAGTTTGCTCAGCAGGCTCAACCACTGGTTCATCGGGCACGCTGGCCACATCCACAGAGAATTCGCTCACGCACTGTGGGCAAATCACCACGCCACCACTGGCATTGAGTTCCGCCAGAGTGAGCGATTGCTTTTTTCCGCAATGTGGACATCTAATTTCCATACCTGTTGATAATTGATGTTAAGTGGTTTTGATGATGCAAATATACGAATTAAATTTCAAATTTCATCGAAAGCCTCCCGCGCAATCGCGCAAAAGCCTATTCATAGTAAAGTGTGGAATCTGACGGAAATCAAATCCTCCAAAGCTATCTAACATCTAATTTCTAACTTCTAATTTCTAACCTCCGATTTCTCCTTTTTCTTTTCGTCTTTCCGATAGGCTTCTGCCGACTGGTTGAGCGAAGCGCGCGCGGCATTAAATTCCTCGTTGAATTGCGACTCGGTCAGTTGATAATCGGGATCGCCTTTATGGCGATTGGCCAATTGGTCGTTAGCCTCTTTTGCCTTAGCGCGATTGTCGAGAATTTGATAGATGTTGATTTTGTTCATCAATGCCTGGTCCACCACGTCGGCTGCCTGTGTGCTGTCGGCAATCAACTTGTCGCATTTGTTCAAGGCGCGTTCGGCATAGATGTTCATCGAGTCGAGTTTGCCCTCCATGCGATATTTACCTGCATAGAATTGGAGGCGCACGAAATCGTCGGGATTACTGCTCAGCAAATGTTCCTGAATCTCCATTGCTTCACGCATGTGGCCACCCTTAGCGAGGAGCTGCGCGCGCATAAAAGCCGTGTTGAAACGCCCTTGTTGTGTGGTATCGAGCCGCTCAATGCTATCATTAATGGTCATAGCCTGCTGAAGCAACTCAGGTTTGTGCTCCATGTCGTATTGCTCCATCAGCATACGCACCTCTTCCGTCATAGTGGCAATGCGTTCGCCATCAGATTCGGCCGGCGAAACCGTAGTCGTGCCAGTATCGAGCTGTTTGCTTGTGGTTCCGCTCCCACCATTACCCTGGCAGCACCAAAGCAAAGGCAGCACACTCATTACCAAAAGGATTTTTTTCACAATGAATATCTGTTTAGAAACTGCTAAATATAGATAACCTCGGGATTTCCCGTTTTCGTACACAAAATTACGCATTTTAAGCGTATAATTTCATATGATTTAGCGCTTTTTTGAAAAATAATCACCGATTTACTTTTAAATCACAAGAATTACTATTAATTTTGCAAGCTGAAACATAGAAAATTTTTTAGTTAAACATATAATATGGCTAAACAAGACATTAAACAAACTCGTACAACCGTTGAAGACGTGAACGAAAAGCTCACCTCAATGGAGCAAAAACTTGAAAACAACAAGAAACTTATCATCTATGGCGTTGCTGCTATCGTTGCTGTATTCGCAGCAGTTGCCATCTTCTTGATGGTTCGCAACAATGGTATTAAAGATGCACAAAATATGGTCAACAAGGCCGATATGGAATATATGATGAAGGGCGACTCTGCAGCACTCGTTGCTTACAAGAAAGCCGCTCAAGAATCATACGCTCCAGCCGACCGTGCTGCTCAAATGGCTGCTACCATTCTCTATAAGCAAAAGAAGTACGACGAAGCTATCAAGCTTCTCGAAGGTTCAAGCTTCAATGGTAAAATCATGGGCCCTGCAGCTCTTTCACTTTTGGCAGACTGCTACGTGAACAAGAAGAACTACGACCAAGCGCTCAGCACCTACGACAAGGCCATCAGCCAAGCAGGCGACAACGAATCGCTCACTCCTGTGTTCATGAAGAAGAAAGCTACCGTACTTCACGCTACAAAGAAGTACGACGACGAACTCGCAGTTTATGAAGAAATGAAGTCGAAATTCCCTGGCTTCGCCCTCAACATGAACATCGACAAGTATATCGAACGTGCTAAGGCTTCTAAATAATTGAAGATTTAATCAAAGCAAGATATCAAGGTTGGACCATCACATTAGATTGTCCAACCTTTTTTTTGGTAGTTGCTGCGAAACTCGCTATTTTTGCATTACGAAATCATCAACAAACAAATAAAGACATAAAATTATGAAAGCAATTTATAAGCGTGTGCTTCTCAAACTCAGCGGCGAATCGCTGCAAGGCGAACAAGGTTACGGTATCGACCCACAACGTGTGGCCGACTATTGCGAACAAATCAAGGAATTGGTCGACGCTGGAGTGCAAGTGGCTATCGTGATTGGCGGTGGCAACATCTTCCGCGGACTCAAAGGGGCGGCTCAAGGCTTCGACCGCGTGAAAGGCGACCAAATGGGCATGTTGGCAACCGTCATCAACTCTATCGCCCTCAGTTCTGGTCTCGACGCAGTGGGCCAGCCATCGCAAGTGCTCACCGCCATCAACATGTTCCCAATCGGCGAGCAATACAGCAAGTGGCGCGCTATTGAAGCGATGGAGCAAGGAAAAGTGGCTATCATGTCGTGCGGCACAGGCAACCCATTCTTCACCACCGACACCGGCTCTGCCCTCCGCGGCATTGAAGTGGAAGCAGAAGTGATGCTCAAGGGCACCCGTGTCGACGGCATCTACACTGCCGACCCTGAAAAGGACCCAACTGCCACCAAGTTCGACAAGATTACCTACGACGAAATCTATAGCCGCAACCTCAAAGTGATGGACATGACCGCTACCATCATGTGCAAGGAAAACAATTTGCCTATCCACGTGTTCAACATGGATGTGAAAGGCAACCTCCGCAAAGTGCTCACCGGCGAGCCATGCGGCACACTCGTATACCTCGGCTAAATTCAAAAATCTGAAAATACAGCTTTTCATATACTATACTGACTGCTTCTAAAGCAGAACGGACCAATCGATTGAAACAGCAAGTCAGAATAGGATTCAGGTATCTACACTGCATCAAGTTGTTCAAGAACTAAAGAAATAACATAAAGTAAAACAAATAAATTCAAGCAGATTTTTCTTTGCTTCAGCAAAGACGACACAAAACAGAAATTACAGGAATATTAACATATTAAAGCATCGGCTATCATTGTGGTTATCCAGAATAAGCGTGGAAACTTAATTATCTGAATACAACACCACACCAGTGATGGTTGGCTTTTGACGTATGCAAATGCGTGGAAAGCTGACAAATCCAAGAATAAAGATAACACGATGCCTAACCCCAACATAGGGTGCGGGCATTATTCTTATTCTTGGATGAGGTTCAGAATTCCACGCTTAGCCTCGGATAACCGTAAGAAGGGCTCACACCTTTTTTACGTTATAAGTAACGCAATAGCCATAAATGATTGAATGGTATGCAGATGCAAACTCATTCACTTATGGCAAACGAAAAGAAAACAGACATTATCATCGCAAACATGATGAAGGATGCTGGGATAAAAGCCACTCCCAACGATAGCGATGTGATAGAAATACACGATGCCCTAAAAACAGCATCAAAAAGGGGGACTGGGCATAATGGTTATCCTGAATTTGTAGCAGTTGTAAACGATTTTGTAATTGTTGTAGAAGACAAAGCCGACAACAGCAAACAGGCAAAGTTTGTTGACCCCAACAATCCCAAAGCTCTCTTGATGGACAGGGATTCTGTAACGGATTATGCCGAAAATGGTGCAGTATTCTATGCCCGCCACATCGTAGAACACACACACTTTAAGAAAGTATTTGCTTTTGGATGTTCAGGAAGTGAATCCGGACGTTTGATTATTCGCCCGATATTTGTGTCTCCCAAAATGGTACTTTTACTCAATAGAGTGCAGAACTTCAACGAGTTCAACGCCGAGCACATCAATGCATACTACAAAAAGAGGGTTTTGGGCAACAAGCCGGTTGAACAAGTTGAGCTGGAACAAATTATTAGTCGAGCATCAATGTTGCATGAAGATTTGCGCAATTATGGAAATCTTGGTGATACAGAAAAGCCACTTGTCGTATCTGCGCTCCTGCTTGCATTGGCAAATACAGGATTTTCCACTTCTATGCTAAATGGCAGCCAAGAAAATGGTTGTACAGATGGTGAGAAGGTATATCTTTATTTGTCTGATTATATGGACCGTGTACACGTTGAGCCTCAAGTAAAGAAGGACAGAGTACTTGCACAATTTCTTATCGTCAAAAATCGACCTATTCTTAGTCAGGTAAATGAGCACCTTGGCAAAACCCCACTTCGCTATTTTGCAGAGTACCTTGATTCTAATGTACTGACTGCTATCCGAAATAATCACCCCGAGGATGTGCTTGGTCGATTCTATGGTGAGTTCATGAGTTATAGTGGCGGTGATGGACAGAGCCTTGGGGTTGTGCTCACGCCAAAACACATCACTGAATTATTTTGCGAATTAGTTGACCTGAAACCAACCGACAAGGTTCTTGATCCATGTTGTGGTACAGGCGGTTTTCTAATAGCCGCCCTTAGCAGCATGCTTAATCAGGTTGACGAGAAATGTTGCAAAGGGGAGATTACCGAACGCGAACGTAGCAACATGCGCACAGATATACGCAAGAACTGTTTGTACGGCTTTGAGTTACGTGACGACATGTTCTCCATTGCCACAACCAATATGATTCTGCGTGGCGACGGTAAGAGTAATCTACTCTGCGATGATTTTCTTGCACAATCCTCATCGGAATTGCAGCAACATGGGTGCAGTGTCGGTTTGATGAATCCGCCTTATTCACAAGCGAAAAACAAAGTCACCGCACACCTTAGCGAGTTGCGTTTCATCTGCCACCTGCTTGATTCGCTTGCGCCAGGAGCTCGTTGCGCTGTCATCGTTCCGCAAAGCACTATGGTTGGTAAAAGCAAACAGGATAAGGCTGACAAACGTTACATCCTCGACAAGCACACACTTGAAGGAGTTATCACACTTAATCCACAAACATTCTATGGCGTAGGCACAAATCCAGTCATTGCCATTTTTACCGCCCACCAACCTCATCCCGAAAGGAAGTATGCACGCTTCATTGATTTCAAGGACGATGGTTATGATGTATACCCACACATCGGACTTCTACCAACACCAAAAGCCAAACAACGCCACGACCTGCTCCTTGATTGTTGGCTACATAATCGCCCTGCACCAAATGATTTCATGGTGCTCAGCACCGTTGAGGCTGATGACGAATGGTTGCATTCGTTCTATTATTTCAACGAATCAATTCCGACTGAGGCTGATTTCGAGAAAACCATGGCAGATTATCTTGCTTTTGAGTTTTCAATGATTGTGCATGGACGAGGTTATCTTTTTGAAAGTGAGGAGGACGATAAAAGATATCTGAATAAGCACATCAAAGAAGAAAAGGACAATAATCCTTGCTTGGAAAACAGACGTTGGGAAGAGTTCTACATAGGGGACATTTTTCCAGATATTATTCGAGGAAAGCGATTGAAAACTGATGACCACATAGCGGGAACCATGCCTTACGTGTCTTCCTCATCACAGAGCAATGGAGTGGATAATTTTGTCTCGAATACAGATGGAGTACGTATATTTACAAACTGCCTTTCTTTAGCTAATAGCGGAAGCGTTGGAGAAACATTCTATCATCAATATGATTTCGTGGCAAGCGATCATGTTACTAAACTTGCCAACAAATCTCTTGACAAATTCGCATACCTCTTTATTTCATCCATAGTTCGAAGACTTGCGGAGAAATATAGTTTCAACCGCGAAATCAACGACAGACGCTTAAAAAGAGAAAAAATCATGCTTCCTGTAACTTCATCGTCTGCCCCAGACTACGCATTTATGTCAAAGTTTATGCAGACTATTGAATTAAAGCAGCTGAAGGCTTATATAAATCAACGTATGGACAGTGATTGCTAATGCAAATAATCACCGTTGGTACCTTCGTAACCCCTTGTTGACTAAACGCCCTCCGCAAAGTGCTCACCGGCGAGCCATGCGGCACCCTCGTATACCTCGACTGATACCACAAAAATAATAGCATTCAACCCAGAAACCGCATAAGTCCCTCTTGTGCGATTTCTGGGTTGTGTGTATGAGCGTCGCTGTTTGCCAAAACTCCTTTTTGACATTGTTGTAGCCCTCCAATATCCCTATCTTTGCGCCAGAGCTCTTTGGCATGTTACGACAATAACACATGGGTGTTTCACACAAAACACGAAAACAGTTCCCATTTCCGATATGGACCAAAAAAATAGGCGGTTTTTGGTCCAAAAGCGAAATAAAAATAGGTGTTTCAGGTGTTTCAAGTGTTTCGGGTGTTTCGGATATATTCGGAAGCTGGTTTTTTAAAGCCACGCCATCAGCGTCAATCTTCCGTCAACCATCCTTTTTGGGGTAAAATGTGGATGGAGGGGAGCGGGAATTACAAGGATGTTTGGAGGTAACAAAATATCAGGATGGCGGCTGCGAGGAGGGAATAGGTGGCGAGCCAAATTCTGAATGAGCGGCGCCACTGGCCTTCGCGATATTTGCACACCACCCACACTGCCACCACCACAAAGAGTGGCTGATATGGTAGAATATAGCGGCTGACAGCCCCTCCCGTGGAGAATGCGGCAGCGGCGAAGCACACGAATGGCCACAATGCCCACCAACCCAAACTCTGCTTTTTCCAAGAGAGTCTGAAGATATAGAACAGTGCCACGCCTGCTATAGCATACCACCCCCATTGGAAACGAGTGGCAAGCGAACCGATGCTCAAGCCTTCAACGCCCGGCCATGGAAAAGGAATAAAAAGTTGCACGATGCAAGTGACAGGCAAGAGGAGCAATTTTTGCCAAGCAGGCAATGCAAAATAGTGGCTCGTCGCTTCGCCGTACGCGCCATGGGCTTTGTAGACATGATGCATAATGTCGCCTCCCGCATTTGCCCCAGCCACGATTCGCATCTGCACTTCAGCACTAAAGCCGTTCGACCAATAGATGCCCACACCTATGCCCACAAGTGAGAAGCCAAGCAGCATGGTGCCGTAACGCCACATCTGCCGGTTGTCCATCATGGTAAGCACCACGCCCGCCATCACGAAATAAATCACACCAGTTCGCGATATCGACAGAATGGCGATAGCTATAACGAATAGCGCGATGTCGGTCCACATTCGCCCGCCAGATTCAGCGTGCACAGTCTTCATCCTCGCAATCGCATAAGCCGCCAAAGCCACAGCAAAATAGGTGAGCGGCTCTTTAAGGAGCATCGCACCGTGGCTCATCCAATAGCAGAGCAAAGCAGTGCCGAGCATCGCCAAAAAAGTGATATAAGGGCGGTCTGCTTTCACACGGCCTTCCAGCGCACGCCCCGCCATCTGCCCGGTGAGCACAATCGTGAGTAGCGTGAGCATCACATTGATGGCAATAGGCCATACAATACTAACCCCGAAAATCTGCCACGAAAGCAATATCATTAGCGGGAAACCTATGAATTTGGTGTCGATTTCTTCCACAGAGCCATCATAGTGGTGCAGTGCCCAGCGATAATAGGAATTGTCATCGCTATGGATTTGGGGGTCGCTAAGCGCATGCCCCACAGCTTCCGTCCACCCATAAATGTTGCAGACAGCCCACGCAACGAGGGCAAACCCTGCCACGGCCAGCACAAGAGCGCCCCTGGCCTCCCCTCCGCTAAGGCGGGCATAGAGCCACCGCGGCACACCATAGGCCACAGCAAAGGCACAAGTAATCCCCACGCCGCTGGTGCCAAACGCACAGAGCGATGCTGCAAGCAGCACGCACATCATAACGAATTCCACGCCAAGTTGGATGCGCCGAGATTTTTGCGAAGGGGTATAAACTATGCTCATATTTAGAACTCTGTTTTTGCAAAAGTACGAATTTTCTTTGGTTTGTTAGGAAAGTTTATTGAAATGTTGTTTCGTTTATCCCCATAATTTTTTAACTTTGCTATTTAAAATCGTGGTTGTACATAATTTAACGACATGAACAACGAACCAATGGTGATAGATGTGGATGCCTTGGTGAAGCAACGCCTGCCTCGCCACTATCGCTTTATCCCGAGGTTTGTGACACGTTGGCTGGAGCGCATCATTCATCAGCGTGAACTCAACGAGATGCTGCAGCGTATGAATGGCAAAGATGGCGTGAGTGCCGCCAACGAGGCGCTCTCCTATCTCGGAATCACCACTACGGTGGTTGGCGAAGATGCCATCCCCAACGAAGGACGCTTTATTTTTGTGTCGAATCACCCGCTGGGAGGCCTCGACGGACTTTCGCTCATCTCGTTTTTGGGCAAGCGCTACCATGGCGGCATCCGCTTTTTGGTCAACGACTTGCTGATGGCGGTAAAGCCATTGCAACCCGTGTTTCTGCCGGTAAACAAGTATGGCCGACAGTCGCGCGAAAGAGCAGCAGAAATTGAAGCCCAATATCAGGGCGACAACCAGATGATTACTTTCCCTGCCGGGCTATGCTCGCGTATGGGTAAAGGTGGCGAAATCCACGATTTGCAGTGGCAAAAGTTTGTAGTGACGCAAGCCATACGCACGCAGCGTCACATTGTGCCCATGTTTTTTGAAGGCGAAAACTCTCGCTTTTTCTATCGCATGGCACGATGGCGCAAGCGACTGGGCATGAAGTTCAACCTGGAAATGATACTCCTGCCCAGCGAAATGTTTAAGAGCCGCGGAGGCAACTTCCGTGTATTCGTTGGCAAGCCCATCACATGGCAAAGCCTCGATGCAAAACGCCCACTGGAGGAGGCACAGCGCCTTGCCGACATTTGCTACGCTTTAAAGCCACAACAGTAGACTATTGACAAAGAATTATTAGGCAGTTTGACAACAAAATACGATGGCAGAAGAAAAAATCATAGACCCCGTTGACATCAGTTTGATAGAAAGCGAACTGACGCCCGACCGACTTTTGCGTCGCACCAACAAGGCCGGCAACGAAATCTACGTTGTCGACGCTCACTCTGCCCCCAATATCATGCGCGAAATAGGCCGATTGCGCGAAATCTCATTCCGCGCAGGTGGTGGAGGCACTGGCAAGGATTGCGACATCGACGAATTTGACACGATGCCAATCCCCTGTCGCCAACTTTTCGTGTGGAATCCGCAAGAGCGCGAAATCATTGGCGCCTATCGTTATATTATTGGTTCGGATGTAGAGATTTTGCCCAATGGAGCACCTCACATCGCCATGAGTCACATGTTCCGCTTCTCAAGCGAATTCATAGAATCGTATCTGCCCATCACTATAGAACTGGGACGCTCGTTTGTACGCCCCGAATATCAGTCTACCCGCATGGGCGTGAAGTCGATTTTTGCCCTCGACAACCTGTGGGACGGTCTTGGTGCACTCACCGTGCTACACCCCGAAGTGAAATATCTCTTCGGCAAGATGACGATGTACCCCTCCTACGACAGGGAGTGCCGCGACTTGCTGCTTCATTTCCTAAGGCGCTATTTCCCCGACCACAACGGTCTGGTCACCCCAATAGAGCCGTTGCAAACCGAGATGTCGGCCGAACGAGTGTCATCATTCTTTGTGGGTGGCAATTTTAAGGAAGACTACCGACGCCTTAACAAGTTCATTCGCGACCACGGCATCAACATTCCGCCACTGGTCAATGCCTATATGAACCTGTCACCTACAATGCGCTTTTTCGGCACCGCCATCAACCACGAGTTTGGCGAGGTGGAAGAGAGTGGCATTTTCATAAACATTGACGAAATCACCGACCAAAAGAAAAGTCGACATATCGACACATATGAAAAATAGTAGATAAATGACACCGCTAAGATACGCACATATTGCCTGCTTGCTCGTTTTAACTGCATTCTGCGCCTCAGCCCAATGCGAAGTGGAATACGAAGGCGGAATCACTGCTAATTTCGGCAAGGGCGATTTTGCCCCTTACTACATCTCTGCCAATCGTGGAGGCACACTCACACAGCAATTTTCCGGTTTACTCAATGCCGCAGCAAAGCACAATCTCGACACCACCAAGCGCGTATCATACGGTTTCGGGGCCGAACTGTGGGGCGGTTTGGCAAGCTCCACCGATTACGACCGCTACGATGTAGCCACTGGCAGATTCAACCCCAACTCACAGCGTCCCGCCCACGCTTGGGTGCAGCAACTCTACGCCGAATTGAAATACCGCGGGCTTTTCGCCACATTGGGTGCCAAAGCTCGACGTTCGGAAGTGGCCAGTGCCGACCTTTCGAGTGGCGACCTCATCATGAGTGGAAATGCCCGTCCTGGAGCAGGACTCACCATGGGCTTCGTGAATTACCAAAACATACCTTTCACCAAAGGCTGGGTGCAGATTAGCGGAGAACTTGGCTACGAACGCCTTTCCGACGGCGATTGGCTGAAGAACCACTACAACTACTACAACAATTTCCTCACCACTGGATATTGGTACAACTATAAGCAATTCCACCTCCGCACTCGCCCCGATAAGCCCGTAGTGTTCACCATCGGTGCACAAGCCGCTTGCCAATTTGCAGGCACACAAGAGAAATACGAAAAAGGGGTGCTGGTAGAAACCGTGAAGATGCCAGCCACATTCAAAAGTTTCTTCCGTAGCATCATCGCGGGAAGTGGTGGAGAAAATAAAGGCGACCAAGACTATGTGGAAGGCAACCATGTGGGCAGCTGGGATGTGATGCTGGAATACAAAAATGCCAATTTTGGAAAAATCCGCGCCTATCACCAAACCATTTGGGAAGACGGCTCAGGCATCGGCCTGCAGAACGGTTTCGATGGCCTATGGGGATTGGAATGGCGCAGCAATGAAAAAGATATCATCACAGGTGCGGTGATTGAATACATTGACCTCTCCAACCAGAGCGGCCATATCCACTTCGCTGCCGACCTCAACACTGAATCGGGCATCACAGGCGGCGCTACCGGCGACGACAATTACTACAACAACTACACCTACAACGGCTACCAAAACCACGGCATGTCGATTGGCTCGCCTTTTGTGAAAGCCCCAATCTACAACACCGACGGCTATCTGCGCTATGCCGACAACCTGATGCGTGGCGTGCACATCGGCGTGAAAGGCTATTTCAGGCCAGAAATCGACTATCGCATCCTCTTCTCTTACCGCAGAGCATGGGGCACCGCAGAATTGCCCCGATTCAGAGGTGCGAGTGCCACTTGTTTGCTGCTGGAAGCAACTGCACGCCCATCGTGGCTCAAAGGGCTGGTGCTGAAAGCACAATTTGCATTCGACCGCGGCGCCCTACTGGGCAATAATACAGGCGGACTCGTGTCGATTTCATATCAAGGCAACTTTAATTTTGGAAAGAAATGAAACTAAATAAGATATTCACTTTTATTGTGCTATTTGTGGCTTCTATCGCCACATCGTCGTGCACACAGAATGGAGGCGACATCGGCATCTGGTTCGGAACTTGGATTGTGAAGAGCGTATCGATTGATGGCGTAGTGCAGCCACAGTCTACCAGCACTTATTTTTCGGTGCAATTTCAGGGACAAATCGTGCGTGTAACGCAAGTCGACGAGCTCCACGAGCCATATAACTGCATCTACGGCAACTGGAACGAAGACGCCAACCAGATGCAATGGCTTTTCCCCGACGAACGACAACCCGTGGTGCCACTGCCAGGCATGACGAGAGCGAACAAGTTCACCATCACGCAGAAGAACTCCGAAGCGGTGGTGCTCCAGCAAGTGAGCGATTCGGGAGTGACCTATGTGTATCTGCTTGAAAAACTTGTGTAACCGGCAAAATTTCACACTTTTAGAAAAAAGTAGTACCTTTGTACTCTTGAACTTTTGAAATTATTAAAATTAAACAACTATACATACAACAAATCCCTTACGATGAGTAAAATTAATTTCGTAAAAGAACTTGAATGGCGCGGGATGATTAACCAAATGATGCCCGGCACCGAAGAACAACTCAACAAAGAAATGACATCGGCTTATGTGGGCATCGACCCAACTGCCGACTCTCTCCATATTGGTCACCTGGTGGGCATTATGATGCTGAAACACTTCCAGCGCGCTGGCCATCGTCCAATCGCACTCATTGGTGGTGCCACTGGTATGATTGGCGACCCTTCAATGAAGAGCCAAGAGCGTGTGCTTATCGATGAAGTGACTCTTCGCCACAACCAGGAATGCCTTCGTAAACAGCTCGAGAAATTCCTCGACTTCGACAGCGAAGCACCTAATGCTGCAATCCTCGTGAACAACTACGACTGGATGAAGAACTACAGCTTCTTGCAATTCATCCGCGACGTGGGTAAGCACATCACCGTGAACTATATGATGGCAAAGGACTCTGTGAAGAAGCGTCTTTCTGCTAACGCCGACCACGGTATGTCGTTCACCGAATTCTCGTACCAACTCCTTCAGGGCTACGACTTCCTCTATCTCTACGAGCACGAAGGTTGCCGCCTGCAAATGGGTGGTAGCGACCAATGGGGCAATATCACCACCGGTACCGAGCTCATCCGTCGCATGAATGGTGGCGAAGCATTCGCTATCACCTGCCCACTTATCACCAAGGCCGACGGCACCAAGTTTGGCAAGACCGAAGGTGGTAACGTATGGCTCGACCCTAAGCGTACATCTCCTTACAAGTTCTATCAGTTCTGGCTCAATGTAAGCGATGCTGATGCTGCCAAGTATATCAAGATTTTCACCGACCTCACCCAAGAAGAAGTGGCTGCTCTCGAAGAAGAACAAGCTGCCGACCCTGGTTTGCGCCCATTGCAAAAGCGTTTGGCAAAGGAAATCACCACTATGGTACACTCTGCAGCCGACTACGAAATGGCTGTGGAAGCATCGCAAATCCTCTTCAGCAACAAGGCGAAGGACATTCTCCACAAGATTGACGAAGAAACCCTTCTGAGCGTGTTTGAAGGTGTGCCTCAATTCGAAATCAGCAAGGCGAAACTCGAAGAAGGCGTGCCTGCCATCGCACTGCTCACCGACGAGGCTGCAGTGTTTGCTTCTAAGGGCGAAATGAAGAAGATGACCCAAGGCGGTGGTGTGAGCATCAACAAGGAAAAACTCACCGACCAAAACGCAACTATCAGCACAGCCGACCTGCTCAACGACAAGTACATTCTCGCTCAACGCGGCAAGAAGAACTACTACCTCCTCATCGCAAAATAATCAAGCGGAAGCAGCATCTACTGCCACCCCTGAAAAATCCATAACTAAAGCCGAGCGGTCACCCACACCGCCCGGCTTTTATCATAAACAACAGAGCAAGCGGATGTGCCGAAATACGAACTTGTTTTGTAGGGAAGCTCGGCTCGAGCATCCACCAGTCAATATGTTGACAAACACTTGTTGACTTATTGACTCGTCAAATTATAGGCCTATAAGTCAAAAGTTTGCATATAAACATAGAAAGCGGTTCTTTTTAGCCATATTTGGATAAAAAAGAGTCGCTCTTACTATGGTTAAAGGAAACGGTACTTATTCGCCATTCGAAAAGGCCTGGGTTATCTGAGTTTTGAAAGGGCTTTGAAATTTTCTTTAAAAACATTCTCTAATGTGTTGATAATTACCTATCTAAATGGAGGCTAATTTTTTTGTAAAATTTTGGAGGTTATCTAAGTTTTTCTGTATATTTGCATTGCGATAGCAGGTTTCCCTGCAAGACGGAAACATCGCAGAGCCGAAAGTTTTTGTGATTTGAGGCGGGAAACAAACTTTATGGAAAAATGAAGAAAAATGGATTTTACATATCGCTCTTATCGGCATTGGCGTGGGTGCTGACAGCGTGTGGCTCAAGTGCCGACCGAGCGTCGTTTGTGGCTATCGATTCGCTTGCCATGCATAATCCCGACAGTGCATGCGCATTGCTCGCTGCCATGCCTTCCGATTCGCTTACGACCGACGACGACAAAGCATATTATGCACTGCTTACTGCCATTGCTGAATATAAGGCGCAACATCAGATTACTTCCGACAGCACTATCAACATCGCTCTCAATTATTATACCCATAGCGGATCCGACCCCGACAAGCGTATGCGTTCGCTCCTCTATAAGGGATGTGTGATGAGCGAGCTGGCTGAGTATAAGTTGGCGATGGACTACTACAAAAAAGCGCAGTATTTGTGTCCTCAAAAAGATTATTACCACCAGGGATATATTTATTATTGCATTGCACAACTCTATCAGCAGACTGGCGAAACTGCCCAGACGCTCATTTATTTTGAGAAAGCGTATCAGGCTTTTGTGAAGGCCGACAATCCCCGCCTCCGCATGCAGTGCTGCAAGCATCTGGGCGCCATCTATCGAATGTCGAACTCTGAAAGGGCTCTTCATTATATAAAAAAGGCTCAAGCCGATGCCAAGCAGCTCAAAGACACAGCCGCTCTGTATGAGGTGTGTGTTGACCTCACTGGTTATCATTACCTTCAGAAAGAGTACGACATGGCCATTCAATTGGCTCGCATGGTGATGGATGACGGTGAAAAATATCTCGTCAACAAGGATGTCTATTACTACTCCTGCCTGTCGTATCTTGCGGTGGATAGTGTGGATGCGGCTAAGCAGAGTCTTTCTTTGGCGGCGAGTCCAGAAACCAAAGCCGACAGTATGCAGTATTTCAGGTGCAAATCGGGAATCTTGCAGAAAACGGGTCCGCTTGATTCTGCTATGAATTATTTGAACAGGGCCGATTCTATCAGTGAGTCGCTCACATCTCAATCGATAAACAATGGGCTTGTGGCCATCGACAAGGATATCGACAGCAGGGTTGAC
Organism: Bacteroidales bacterium; assembly: GCA_030531495.1. Lineage (GTDB taxonomy): Bacteria > Bacteroidota > Bacteroidia > Bacteroidales > Muribaculaceae > Sodaliphilus. The sequence continues at coordinate 27,023 of JAUNNJ010000002.1, read as the reverse complement.
CGCCAGATTGAGCGTAGTAATTTCACATTGATTATCACCTTGCTGTTCATTGCCATGCTGGTGGTGGTGTGGTTGCTGTATGCGCAGAGAAAGAAAACGATTAGGGCGCGAATCGACAACGAAGAGGCTTTGTCGCAGCTTTCTGCGCTCAACAATCAGTTGCAGAAAGTGACAGCCGACAGTCAGAATCACATATCTGTTCTGAAGTCGCAGGTTGCACATCTGGAGGAAAGCAAGGCGGATAGGGAAACTGGTGATGAGGCACAGCTTGACGATTTGAACGAGCAGTTGGCCAGCGCAGAAAAAACGAGTGAAGTGCAAATCAAGACTCGACAATGCCTCGAGGAAATCCTTCGCTTGTCGTTCTATTCAGGGAAATATAATTCGGATATGGTGATAAGCAACGATTCCTCACTGGAGATGAGTGAGGAGTTTTGGAGCACGGCGTATGAAATCGTGGCTCTGGAGCATGGCAATCTTTTTGAACGAATAGCCCAAAGTGGCATTTCGTTGACCGATAGCGATAAGCGGTTGCTCACTCTTTGCGCCATCAACATCCCCGGGGCCATTATCCGCCGAATACTGAATTATAAAAGCATACAGGTGGTGTCGAACTTGAAACGAAAACTCGCAAAGAAAGTGACAGGGCAATCTACCCGTATCGAAGATGTGTTTTTAGACAAAGATTATACTCAATAAACTTAACCCCAGAAAGTGCATTAGATACAGATGGCAATATTATGTTTCTCATAGGCATGATTTGTGCAATCTTTCGCTCACATAGGAGCCCTATGCTCGTTCAAGATAGCGCAAATCCCGACACTATGATAACCAGAAATCTTATCCATGCCCTAATGGACTTTCTGGGTTAAACGGTTTGGTTATGGCAAAAGGAAAAAAGACTTGCAAGATATTGAAAGATATTCGCCGTGAGATTGCGAAGGCTAATGATATCGACCTCGTGATTAGCGAATGTACCTACAAGGGTGACTGTGCGGGCACTTGCCCCAAATGCGAAGCTGAGGTTCGCTATCTCGAGCAGCAGTTGAGAATGCGCCGTAATGCGGGGAAAGTGGTGGCTCTTGCCGGACTTATGGCTGGCGCCTTTGTGGCGACGAGCCCTTTGCATGCGAGTGTTGGCAGGGATGCCGCACCTGTCATGCAACACGACCCTGAGCTTTCTCGCACCAAAGGGATGGTGGCGTTGACATCCCCCGACACCATCGCTGCTCCCACACCCACGAAAGAATCGGCCGATAATCAATTGTTTGGCGCCATCAGTGGAGGCATGCCAATGTTTAAGGGCGGTGATGCGGCATTGATGAAATATGTAATCACTCACCTGCGCCGACCACAAAATTTCAAGGAAGGAAAAGTGATTGTTCAATTTTATGTGTTGGAAGATGGCTCTATCGATGATGTGAGAGTCGTGAGGTCTACGACAAATGAAGAATGTGAAGCCGAAGCAATACGCGTTGTGAAAACGCTCCCGAAGTTCATTCCTGGTACGCAAAACGGCAAACCTGTCAAGGTGCTGTACACTCTCCCCGTCACCTTCAAAAATACCACTATTGGTGAGGGTGGCAAAGTCGGTGAATAAGTGCGCGTGAGGTGTTTTTTATCGTTTTTATACACGTAATTAACAAAGGTTATACATCGGTTACCATTAATTTTTGTACTTTTGCTTTGCAGTAAGATTTCGCTCTTCAATTGGAGACCGAGAGCATCAAACGATACATTCGTCAAATTGTACTAACGACTTAAATAATTCTTGATGATATATGAGCAAACTGATAGCAACAGATGAAGAGTATGCCAATTGGGTGGCGGAATTAAAGCAACGTTACCGGAGTGCACAAATTAAAGCGGCTACTAAGGTGAATCGTGAAGTTCTCTTGTTCTATTGGAGCCTTGGGCATGATATGGTGAATATGAATATAGAGCAGAGATGGGGCGATAATGTCATGCAAATGCTCAGTCAAGACCTTAAAGATGCGATGCCAGAGGTGAATGGTCTTTCTGTATCGAATCTATACTATGTTAAAAGGTTCTATAATACTTATAATCAAGATGTTGTAAATTTACCCCAAACTGGGGTAAAATTTGAGGGCGAACTTTCCGAAGAATTATTGCCCCAGTATGGGGTAAATTTTAACGACAAGGCAGAACTCCTTTTTTCTATCCCTTGGACGCATCATAAATTCATTTTGGATAAGATTAAGGGCGATTCTCAGAAAGGTCTTTTCTTTGTGGCCAAAGCCGTGGAGGGTAATTGGAGCCGAAGTGTGTTGCTCAATCATTTGGACTCGAATCTTTACGAGCGCTCACAAAAGGTTGTAACAAATTTCTCCCGCACACTACCCGCACCTCAAAGCGAGTTGGCAAAAGAATTATTGCATGATCCTTACAATTTTGATTTCCTATGTGTGACGGAGGGATTCAAAGAAAAAGAATTGAAGCAGGCGCTCATCGACAACATTGTCCGTTTTCTTATGGAGCTGGGGAATGGCTTTGCTTTCTTAGGTAAGGAGTTCCGATTGCAAGTAAGTAGTAAAGAGCAATTTCTCGACTTGTTGTTTTATAACACAAGGATTCATAGTTATGTGGTGATAGAAGTTAAAGTCACAGAGTTTGAGCCATCTTATTTGGGGCAGCTATCTGCTTATATGTCGTTTGTAAACCATACACTTAAAAGCGAAAGGGATAGTCCAACAATAGGGCTGCTTATCTGTAAGTCGAAGGACAATGTTTTCGCTCAATATTCTCTTGAAGGGTATAATCAACCTATAGGCATATCAGAGTTTGAGGGAGTAAATGTTTTGCCTTCTAATTACAAGAGCACTCTGCCAAGTATTGAGGACATTGAGGCTGAATTGTCAAAAGGCGAATCACTAAAACCATAAAAAATAATTAAATAACCTTATTCAATTGATTCAGGGCAATAAGTTACCATTAATTTTTGTACTTTTGTCGTGAATTTCAATGATAATTAGCGCTATGAAAAAGATAATTATGATGTTGATGGCTTCAATCGTGTGCTGTGCAGCATACGCAGAAGGCCATGCCACTTACAAGGAAAAGGAGCACGACTTTGGCTACATCAAGGAGGCTAACGGCTCTGTGAATTACACTTTTGAACTGACTAACACTGGCGATAAACCGCTGGTAATCATGCAGGTGGTCACTTCGTGCGGCTGCACTCGTCCCGAATTTCCTACCAAGCCAATCAAGCCTGGGAAGACTGCGAAAATCAAGGTGTCGTTCAACCCAGCAGGCCGTTCGGGCGCTTTCATGAAACCTATCAAGGTGAAGACCAGTGGTGATGAAGGCCGCACAACGCTCACTATTCGTGGCACTATCATTCCTAAAAAATGATGGCAATCAAGCGACACATAGCAAGTGCGTTGATGTGCATCGTGGCTATTCTGGCTATGGCACAAGGGGTGCCTACTTGGCTTGAAACGACCCACGATTTCGGCACTTTTCGCGACGAACTGCAGACGGTGACCACGGTGATGAAGGTGGTGAACACTGGCGACTCGGCGCTGGTGATTACGCGTGTGCAGTCGAATTGTGGTTGCACTGTAGCCGAATACACCACCGATGTGATGCAGCCCGGCGACACGGGGTGCGTGACCGTGACCTACAGCGCGCGCAACATCCCCGGGCCCTTCGAGAAGAAGGTGTTTGTCTACACCAACGGCAAGCCTCGCAAGAGCACCCTCACGGTGAAGGGCAATGTGATAGGTTCGCCTGCATCGGTGGCAGAGCACTATCCGTTCGGCTTTGGCCCCATACGTCTCAACTCTGCCAATATGCCTCTTGGCGAAATTCTCAAAGGAAGTTCGCGCTCTGCCTACATCAGTGGCTACAACACCTCGAGCGACACCATGCTCGTGAGTGCCAAGATTGATTCGAAATACATCTCATGCAATGTGCTCCCCGACACGGTGGCGCCCGGCGGCCTGTTTATCGTGTCGGTGTATTGCTCCACAGCGAATGCCCCTCATTGGGGATTCAACACCGATTCCGTGATGCTTCAAGCGCATCCCATCCATGCCAAAGAACCGCTTCACAAAGGCAAATTCGATGTGATGCTGCAGGTGAAGGAAGATTTTTCGCGCCTCACCGAAAAGCAACGCCGCAATGCGCCTGTGGTTGAGGTGTCGACCGATAAGGTGGATTTCGACCGATTGGCTCCTAACGACCCCGTGGAGCGCACATTCACCATCACCAACCGTGGCAAAGATGTGCTTCGCTTGCGCCGACTGTTTGTGCCAGCAGGGGAGGGCATTACTGCCACAGCCGACCGCTATGAATTGAAAAAAGGCCAAAGTGCCACCGTGACTGTGACGCTCGACGCTCCTGCACGCCACGACAGTGTGGTGAATTCGCGCCTAACGATTATCAGCAACGACCCCTACACTCCACAGACCATGGTGCGTGTGGTGGGCATTGTTTATTAAAGCAACTAAAAAATTATATAAAGATATGAGCAACATTCAACATAGCGATGAGCATCCACTCATCGAACATCCAGAAAACGAAGAGCAATACACCGGTTTGCAGGTGAATGCAGGCATTGAAATGCCTCCGATGGTCAACCCTTATATGAAAAAGCGCAAAAAGCGCCCACAACTTTCGGTCAACGACTATGTGGAAGGCATCCGCAAGGGCAATCTTTCGGTGCTTGGACAGGCGGTGACTTTGGTGGAAAGCCTCATTCCTGATCATCAAGTGATAGCGCAAGAAGTGATTGAAAAATGCTTGCCTTACACTGGCGACAGCAAGCGCATCGGCATTACGGGTGTGCCTGGCGCCGGAAAGAGTACATCAATCGATGTGTTTGGTCTTCACGTGCTTGAAAAAGACCCGGCCAACAAGTTGGCAGTGCTCGCCATCGACCCAAGTAGTGAGCGCTCCAAGGGGTCAATTCTTGGCGACAAGACACGTATGGAGAAACTTTCTGTACATCCTAAGGCTTTCATTCGCCCTTCACCCTCTGCAGGTTCGCTCGGAGGTGTGGCGCGCAAGACTCGCGAAACCATTGTGCTCTGCGAAGCTGCCGGCTACAACAATATCTTTGTAGAAACTGTGGGTGTGGGCCAAAGCGAAACGGCTGTGCACTCTATGGTCGACTTCTTCTTGCTCATCCAGCTTGCAGGCACTGGCGACGAACTCCAGGGCATCAAGCGCGGTATTATGGAAATGGCCGACGGCATCTGCATCAACAAATGCGATGGCGACAATGTGGACCGTGCCAACTTGGCTGCCAACCAATTCCGCAATGCACTCCATCTTTTCCCTGTGCCACCAAGTGGCGTGACACCAGAGGTGACCACCTATTCGGGCTACTATGGCTACAACATCGACAAGGTGTGGGATATGATTGATGCTTACTTCGACACTGTGCGCAAAAGCGGCTATTTCGAGGAAAAGCGTCGTCAGCAGGAGAAATACTGGATGTATGAAACCATCAACGAGCATCTGAAGAGCCATTTCTACAGCAATCCCGAAATTGAACGCTTGCTCAACATCAAGCAAGAAATGGTGCTCGACAGCAAGCAGTCGTCGTTTATCGCGGCAGCGGATGTGCTCAAATATTACTTCGATTCTTTAACCAAAAAATAAAATTCTACAACAATGAAAAAACTCATTCGCATTTTCGTTCTCGCCCTTGTGGTGGCTGTGATGGGCAGTTGCTCCATCACTCGAGAGGTGGAAAAAGGTGCTATGCCTATCACTTTCACCGAAGTGCATAATTATTATGTAAAAAACAATTTCACACCCAAGAAACTCGTTCGCAAGGTGATTAACACAGAGGGCGAATTCCGCGCAATTTTTGGCGATGCTGCAGTGATGGGCGCTAACGGACGCCCTACACCAATCAACTTTGGTCGCCAATTTGTGTTGGCAGTGGTGAGCCCAGTGACCGATACCAACACTCAGATGTATCCGCTGAGTGTGCTTCAGAACGGTAATGCCATCATCTTCAACTATAAGGTGGATAAGGGCGGAAAGATGTCGTATTCTGTTAGCCCTTATGTGGCTGTAGTGCTCGACCGTCCGGTCAACAATTCCGCTTTTGAAATTTACTGGAACGAAAAATAACATCATTTATGGAAGAAAAATATTGCTATACTCATCCACATCCAGCCGTAACAGTCGACTGCATCGTGCTCTCGCCAGAGGGCGGTGAAATGAATGTGCTGCTGGTGGAGCGCAAGAACGAACCCTTCAAGGGACACTGGGCGTTTCCTGGAGGATTTATGGAAATCAACGAAGACGCTGCTGCTGCAGCGCGCCGTGAACTTCGTGAAGAGACGGGCATCGCCGTAGGGCAGATGATGCAACTCGGCGCCTACACACGCCCCGACCGCGACCCACGCGAACGCGTCATCTCCATTGCCTATGTGGCTTACTTTGATAAGCGCCCCGAGGTGGCTGCCGGCGACGATGCCGCCAAGGCGCAGTGGTTTCCTGTGAAAGCACTCCCGTCACTGGCATTCGACCACGCCGAAATGCTCCGCGACGTGCAAGAGCTCATCACCCCCGTATAAAAATAATTCTGATTATAATCAGATGCGACAGGGCAGGCTTTCATCATGAGGCTTGCCTTGTCGCTTTTTGCTGCATCTATTCGTGATGAGATGCCGAAAAAATGGTTGCTCTTACCGAAAATGGGGTAGTGCCTTGCGTGATAGGTTTGCTTACCTTTGCAATGAATTATTTTATCATCAATAATGAAACAAACATTAATAGCGCTGGCGAGCCTGATTGCAATGACGGCTATGGCACAGAACCCTCAAATGAATATGAAAGCAGAAGAATTGAAGATTACCCAAGAATGGGACAAGGTGTTTGCTCAAAGCACCAAAGTGGATCACGAAAAGGTTACTTTCGTGAATATGTACGGCATCACACTGGTGGCCGACCTCTACAAGCCTAAAGGCGTGGATGGCCCATTTGCGGCTCTCGCTGTGAGCGGCCCGTTTGGTGCAGTGAAGGAGCAGTCGAGCGGCCTCTATGCACAAACTATGGCGGAGAAAGGCTTTCTTACCATAGCTTTCGACCCTTCGTTCACAGGCGAAAGTGGCGGTCAACCTCGTCGTGTGGCTTCGCCCGACATCAACACAGAAGACTTTATGGCGGCAGTCGACTATCTGGCTACTCGCTCTGATGTTGATACCGACAAGATTGGCATCATCGGCATTTGCGGCTGGGGAGGCATCGCATTGAATGCAGCAGCCATCGACACCCGTATCAAGGCCACTGCTGCCATCACAATGTATGATATGACTCGCGTGGCTGGCAATGGCTACTACGACAGTGGCAACAGCGAAGAAGTGCGCCATGCCATGCACGAGGAGGTGAGCAAGCAACGCATCGCCGAATACAAGCGTGTGCTCGCTATGGGGCAGGCAACTGATGACAATGCCGAAGGCGCTTATAAGCGTGCGGGTGGCGTGGTCGACCCTCTGCCAGAAGGCGCACCTAAGTTTGTGAAAGATTATCATGCCTACTATAAGACACCTCGTGGCTATCACGCTCGCTCGGGCAACAGCAACGACGGTTGGAATGCTACAGGTCAAATGGCGTATTTAAATGCGCGTTTCCTTCACTACACCAACGAGATTCGCTCGGCTGTTTTGGTGATGCATGGCGAGGAGGCACATTCTCGCTACTTCGGTGAAGATGCTTTCAAGAATATGATGAATGGCAATCCTGTGCCAGACAACAAGGAATTGCTCATCGTTCCTGGAGCCACTCACTGCGACCTCTACGATGGCGGCGACAAGCATTTTATACCTTGGGAAAAACTTGCCGATTTCTTTGAAATTAATCTCAAGTAATCAAGTTGGGCATGAAGAGAATATTTTTATTGTCGGCTACAGTTTTTTTTGCTATTTTTGCGATGGCACAAACACAAGTGAAAGTCACAGTTAACGGGCATCAGTTTGTTGCCTCTGTTGAAAATACAGCCACAGGCAATGCCTTTGTACAGAAATTGCCCCTCACACTCACGATGAGCGAACTCAATGGCAACGAGAAGTATGCCTATGGCGTGCAGCTGCCCACTGAATCGCAGTATTTTGGTGTGGTCAATGCTGGCGACCTTCTGCTATATGGCTCAAATTGCTTGGTGTTGTTTTATGGCGAGGCGGGAGGATTCAGCTACACTCGCGTGGGGCGTCTACTTTCAGTCGAAGGCTTGGCGCAGGCGTGTGGCAACGGTGATGCCACTGTCTCTTTCGAACTCGACGACCCGACAGGCGTGACCGATATCAATGCAGAGAGGCACCACTCGGGCATCTATTCTCTCTCTGGGCAGCGCTTGAGGGAGGAACCCGAAAGTGGCATCTTTATAAAAAACGGCAAAAAAGTAATAAAATAAATTTTGATGAAAGAAATCACAATCAATAGCGTACAGGAATTCAACGACATGTACGGCATCGAAACACTCCATCCTCTGGTTTCGGTTGCGCGTGTCACGGAGCCTAAAGCGCTCGATGAATGCCTGGTGCACTATGGGGTGTATGCCTTGTATTTGAAGGAAAATAAGGGGTGCATCCTTTCCTACGGGCGTACGCCATACGACTTCGACGAGATGACCGTCACTTCGTTCGCACCTGGGCAGACGGTGCATGTGGAGCCAAACCCTGCTGTACCCATTCCTGTTTGGACGGCGCTCATTTTCCACCCCGACTTCCTTAAGCGCACCGCTCTCGGCCGTCAGATGTCGCGCTACGAATTCTTTGACTATTCGAGTAGCGAGGCTTTGCACCTTTCCACTGCCGAGGTGGAGGTGTTCCGTGGTGTGCTGGCGATGATTTCCCAAGAATTGCAGCACCCTATCGATAAACATACGAGAGAACTCATTGTGTCGAATATCGAACTGCTGCTCAACTACTGTCTGCGTTTCTACGACCGACAGTTTATCACTCGCGAAGAAATCAACCATTCGGTGGTGAAGAAGTTTGAGATGCTTCTGAAGGACTTCATCCTGAGCGAGGCGTCGCAGAAGGGGCTTCCGACGGTGGCATATTTCGCAGAAAAGTGCTGCCTGTCTACGCCGTATTTCGGCGAACTCGTGAAAGTGGAAACCGGTAGTAAGGCGCAGGATATCATTGCCGACCGACTGATGGATCGTGCAAAGGAATTGCTCGAAAAGCCCACGCTCTCCATCTCGCAAGTGGCTATGGAATTGGGCTTCGCCTATCCGCAACACTTCACTCGTTTCTTTAAGCGCCATTCAGGCGTTACCCCTGGTGAATGGCGCACAGCCTGATTCGCTTGTCGATAATCACGATATCAAACGCCCCAAAATGCTCATGTGTTTGCTGCATTTTGGGGCGTGTTATATGATTTAGGATTGGAGACTACATTTCAAAGGTTACCTTGAGGTCGTCGACCACCACTTCTTGAGGTGTGCCGCAGTGGTTGCGGTCTTCCATCATGCTGCGGAGCAAGTTGTCGAACTGGGGCATGGCATTTTCCATCAGGAAGCCTTGCACCATGCTGCCAATGCCGGCTGGTAGAGCGGTGTTGAGCACGGCCTTCAAGCCTTCTTCCATTTGTTCTACCACCTCCTTCGATTGTGGGTTTTTGCCCTCGTTTCCTTCGTAGAGCGCGATAAACGCCTTTTTTGCCACATCATCGAATTGCAGGTGGCACACTTCCATAATGCCTTTCTTCTGGCGGCTGAGGTCGATGTTTCCACCGCCAAACATGGCCATCATGCCGTTGAGCTTTTTGCTCACGCTGTCGAGTTTGCCCATCAACTTGCCGAGCATGCTTTCCATTTGTTTTGGCACCGCGTTTTCCACATGTTTTTTGCCTTCGGCAAGGAGATTCTTGTTCGATGTCACGCTCTTCACTTGATTGGTGTTCACCGTCATTTTGCTGCCATCGATAGTGATGGTGCGATAATGGAACGGATAGGTGATGAGCGAACCTGTGGCCACTTCGGTGATAGAGTCGCCATTGTTGTAGTCGCGCGCGATGTCGGTGAGGTGGAGGTGACCGGTGAGGATGGTGTGGACGCCTGCATCAATAAGAGCATTACGCACCTCTTCATGTTGTGCCACCACATATTTTTCAAGAATACGCGCTTCGGAGTCGAAATGCTCTATCAGATGGTGGTGCATCATCGCCACCACTTGCTTGCCTTGGCTGCGCGCTTCACGTGCGCGAAGCGAAATCCAGTTCAAGGTCGATTCCTTGATGCGTCCTTCGGTGTGGTAGGTGTTCACGGAGTCGCCACGGCTCTTCAGCAAGTTTTCCTCGTCGCGGTTGCTGTCGATACCAATCACCACAAGACCCTTGACGGGCTCTGCAGCATAACTGAGCGATGCGGTATCGCGCTTCACTTCGTTGCCGTAACCGAAATGTTGGTAAAGTTGTTCGAATTCCTTGCGGGTGATGGTGGCGGCATCGCGCTTGTTCTTGCCGTCGAAAATCTTGGCATTGGCATTGCTGATGTCGTGGTTGCCGGGAATCACCAGCACTTTGATGTCCTTGGCGCGCAGCAGTTCGAGTTGGCTGGTCACGAACTCGTGACTCAGGCGCTCGCCGTCTTTCGTAAGGTCGCCCGAAATCATCACTATGTCGGGCTTTTGCTTGATGATTTGCTGCACCACGGTGCGAAGAATCTCGGCGCTTTCCTTAATCATACGCATATCGGTAGAGGCATAGGCGTCGATGGCTTCACCTTTGTTGGGCACTAGTTTTTCGCTCATGGCGTGAATATCGCTCAACGCCACTATTTTTATCGCGCCACTCATTTGCAAAGTGGCCATTGCCACGAGGGCAAGCACGAATTTTCTCATGTGTTTGTTAGTTGTTTTTTTGTTCTTTGTGGCAAAATTAGTGATTTTTATAATCAAATTGATAAATCTTGAGTGGTTTTTGGTGGAAAAATGCATCTCGTCAAAGAAAATAAAATGTGACTTTTGCTACCAAAAACCGCCATTTTGTGGCAAAATGACTGACAAAATCGGCGTAAAGTATTAAAAGGTGTTAAAAAATATAAGAAAGTTGCTGAAAAATTATGTTGTATAACATATAAAGTCTAATTTTGTATCGGTTTTTCATGGTATTAGTTTTTAAGGTTGTGAAATTCTAAGCGTCGTGACGACGGTTTTTATTTCATTTTGTTTAAGGTTTATGTTAATGGTATTAGAAGGTTAATTAGTTAAGCAATCCCCGATAGTGATATCAGGGATTTTTTTTGTCCCTATTTCCCCACCATTTTTTCCACCCTCCATCCCCGAATATCCCGAATATCTATAATATCGAGTCATCCCCAAGAAAAAGCCGAATTCTGCCGCATGCCCATGGCTTAAATTCAATAAGAAATCTGCTTTTTGAGAAAAAATCTTTATCTTTGTGGCGATGAAAGAATATCGCAAGAAACAGCAACGCACCGACCCTGTACAGCGCTTGGCTCCAGGTCAGGAATATTTCGACTGTATCCTCAATCCGAAAGGGGAGCAGGCGCGCCTCGATGAGGAAATGCGCCGTGAGCAGGAGTTGGCCAATGCCAAGGCGGAATACTTAGAGCAGTTGGCGGAGTTCGACGAGTCGCGATTGCCTCGCCATCCCGAATACGCCGAGCCCGGAAAGGGCATTGGGTCTGTGGTTTTTGGTCTGGTAGCGCTCATTTTGCTCATTATTGCCATTCTTGTGTTTGGATAAATCAAGAAAATCAATTAGGACAGAATGGCCATGTTGTTCTGGGCTAAAAGTGATTTTGTGTGGTTTGTGGAGTGTGCTGTGTCGCAAAAAAAACAACCAAAAGATAAGTTTTTTGCAATGTTATTTGTAACTTTGCCCCGCTATTTTTTTATATCACGGTAGTATCAAGAGTATTTTTACTAATTATCTATTCATAACTTAGATGATAATTCATAATAAATATTTAGGTCTACTTGGATTGGCGTTTTTTGCGCTAATTCCAATTTTGTTCAATTCATGCAGTGACAACAAAGAAAAATATAACAACAAAGACAAAGAAAAAATGGAACATATTGATTACATGAAACTGGCCATTGAAGAGGCCACAAAGGGCATTGAAGCCCACGACGGAGGACCATTCGGTTCTGTGATTGTTAAAGACGGAAAGATTGTGGGCCGCGGCCACAACTGCGTGTTGAGCCACAACGACGCCACTGCGCATGGCGAAGTGAGCGCTATCCGCGATGCCGGAAAAAATCTCGGCACTTTTGACCTGAGCGGATGCACCATCTACACCACTGGCGAGCCATGCCACATGTGCTTGTGTGCATGTATGTGGGCCAACATCAGTAAGGTTTACTATGGCTGCACAATCGAAGACAACGGACGCATCGGTTTCCGTGACGACAAATTCGACAAGATTTTCGGCGGTCGCGACAAATTGGGCGACTTCATGGAAGAGGTTGGCCGCAAAGAGTGCCTCGACTTGTTTGACAAATATAATGCTTCAAAGCACGATACTTATTGACCCCGATAGTTCATCAGGATATAGGCGATACATCTTTTGCAGTCACGAGCAGTTCGTGTTGTGGAAGATGTATCGTTTTTTACTATGGTATAAATGTTTTTTTTGTGCTTATTGCTGTGGTAATACTCTGGTTTTCTTGCGCTAATTCTATGATTTTTTTGTAACTTTGCACCGATTAATTAAATTTTGAATTTCACGTACGTAAAAATCGAGTCTGTGTTTTGGCTATTGATTAGCATGATGAAATGTTTTACACAGGGAAGAAATATTAGCGCACGCAAAAAAAACATAATAGAAAAAGTGAAATATTTTCAATCTTGGCAAAAAGCCTTATGCTTGTTTTCGTTAGCATTTATTGCTACAATCGTATCTTGTAATGGAAAAGCCGGCGATTCTATTTTCGCCTCCAATCCCGACGACTCTATATCCCCAGTAATTACAACCCGTGGACCGATGATGATCATGGAAGGCGAAGGCCACGATTCCACATTTCTTACTAAGGGGCTGAAGGTGACCGACAACTCTGGGCTGGTGAAGCTCACCATCGACTCTTCTCAAGTGAAATGGAATCAGCAGGGCACATACAACGTGGTCTATACAGCCAAGGACTCGGCACAAAATGTGACCACTGTCACTGAGCAGCTACGCGTGGTGGGTAAGAATGAAAAAATCATCTACCTCACTTTCGACGACGGACCATCCGTCTGCACCGACCAACTTCTCAAAATTCTCCGAGATGAAAAGGTGAAAGCCACATTCTTTGTCACGGCTCAGTTCTCGCACTATATCGACCGATTAGGAGCTATCGCGAAAGAAGGACACGAAGTGGTGATTCACACCTACTCCCACGACTTCAGAATCTACAAAAGCATTGAATCGTATTTTGAAGACCTCAATAAAATCAACGATTTGATTGAAAAGTACACAGGAAAGCGTTCACGAATTTTGCGTCACCCAGGTGGAAGTAGCAACACGATCAACCGCAAATACAATTCCGACCCCAAATTTATGGACAAGCTCTGCGTGGCGCTTCTCGACAGCGGATATCAGTTCGTCGACTGGAACCTTGATTCACAGGATGCTTCGGGCAACAACGTGCCAGTTTCACGCTTGGTGAACTCGGCTTGCCACACCTATCACAATGTGATGTGCTTGCTGATGCACGATACCGGTGCTAAACTCACTACCGTGCAAGCATTGCCTCAAATTATCCACTATTTTAAGCAGCAGGGATATGAATTTGGCGTGCTCAACAGTGTGGACTACGTTTGCTGGCATGGCGGCGAAAAAAAGAAGGAACGCTTGAATGCACTACGTGCCTCGATGAATGCTGAAAAATCGGGAAAAGCAAGCAAAGCAGCCCCTGCAGCTCCAAGCAAGCCTGCAGCAAAGGCTGAAGTAAAACCTGTTGAAAAGCCTTCAACAAAGTCTTTGGAAAAACCTTCGGAAAAGAAACATTCGTCGGACCATCACTCAAGCCACGACCACCATTCAAAAAAGGATAGTGAAAAGTCCACATCTTTGAAGACCGATTCTGTGGCATAATTCGCATGTGTCAAGGCTTGCTCCACTGAGCAGAAAAAATAGGCAGTTGCTTCCGCAAATAGGGGCAACTTCTTTTTTTGTTTGCAGGCTCACTACGCAAGTGGAATAGTAGTGGGGATAGTTATCTCCTGTTGATTACATTTCTCACAAACTCTGTATCGGGGAAGTGTAGATCAAAAAACACAGCCGTTTTCTGATGGCTTTCAGCTCATCCTTGCCTGTGGAGAGACGACTATACCCAAAGCAAGCTTTAGCTATATTCGCCTCTCCACAGACAATGTCGGGTAGCCCGACATGCCAGGAAACGGCTGTGACAAAAAGTGCTCTGCAACAAAAAAAAGCCTTCGGCTACAAAAAAATGGAATTGTGCCGATATATGAAGATGTTTTTGTAGGGACGCTTGGCTCAAGCGTCCGCTTTACACATGGCTGATTGTCAATTTATTAGATGCCGGACGCTCGAGCCGAGCATCCCTACAACATTGTGTGTAAAGCATTTAGAAGCAACTTTACAAAAAAGAGTTGTTATTCCTGTTTTTAGCGCCTATTTTGCTCGCTCGTAAGAGCGTTTTTTTGTTCGCGTCAGCGTTTTTTCTTTGAGGTGATTAGGCTGCAGGCGTGCGAGAGCGCGACTGTGGGAGTGGAGTGGAAACGAGCGCAGAAAGCGTGCTTTCGGAGGTCGTTGCCACTTCGCTCACAAGAGGCTCATAGTCCTCATGCCTAATCATCTCGACTTTTTGATTTTTTCCGTTCAAGCATCCCTGCTCGATTTTCAAACAGCGCATCTATCGTGGGCGCAAATTTGTTCTATCCACACCCTTTTTTCTACTGGGCGGATTTGGAGTTGAAAGAATTATTGGCGTAGGGTTGGGGGTGTGCGACATTGCGGATAATTTTTGCATCAAATATGCAATAATGTGTAAGAAATATGCATTATCTTTGTGGAAAATAGAAAAACTAAACGCATTTCATATGAAAATAAAAGGATGGCTGATTGCCGCTCTGTGTGCTATGGGCACCACAGCGATGGCTCAACAAACAGAGAAGAAGGCATACCTTGTTTCGGATGCCCATTTCGATACGCAATGGAACTGGGATGTGCAGACATCCATACGCGAATATGTTCCCAAGACAATGAACACCAACTTGCACCTGCTGGAGAAGTATCCTAACTACATTTTCAACTTTGAAGGTGGCGTGAAATATGCGTGGATGAAGGAATACTACCGCGATGCCTACGAGCGTGTGAAGGACTATATCAAGTGCGGACGATGGCACATCAGCGGGGCTTCGTGGGACGCCAACGACACCAACTTGCCAAATCCCGAAGTGTTCTTGCGTAACATTATGCTCGGTCAGCACTTCTATCAAAAGGAGTTTGGCGTGCTTTCCACCGACATTTTCCTACCCGACTGCTTCGGCTTCAGTTACACGATTCCTACTGTGGCAAAGCATTGCGGCTTGATAGGCTTTTCAACCCAGAAACTTCAGTGGCGCCATCATCCATTCTATGAAGGCGACAAGATAATTCCGTTCGACTTCGGTATGTGGGAAGGTGTGGATGGCTCTCGAATCATGATGGTGCCTGATGGTCACAACTACACCGGAAAATGGAAAGACGGCGAAAACTTGGCTGAAAATGCAAAAATCAAGAAATCGGTAGCCGAAAATCCGTTTGGCACAGCCTACTATTACTATGGCACAGGCGATACTGGAGGCTCTCCCACAATTGGATCGGTTCGTGCCGTGGAAGCAAGTGTTAAGGGCGATGCCGACATCAAGATTCTCAGCACAGCCAGCGACCAGATTTTCAAAGACTATATGCCATTTGAATCGCATCCCGAACTCCCTGTGTTCAAAGGAGAGTTGCTGATGGATGTGCACGGCACAGGCTGCTACACCTCGCAAGCAGCTATGAAACTCTTTAACCGTCGCAACGAGCAGATGGCACTCGCTGCCGAACGCGCTGCAGTGGTGGCCGACTGGATGGGGGCAGTGGCATATCCTTCCTCACTCCTCAACGATGCGTGGAAGCGCTTCGTGTGGCATCAGTTCCACGACGACCTCACCGGCACCAGTATTCCTCGCGCTTACGAATTTTCGTGGAACGACGAACTGATTTCGCTGAAGCAGTTCACTAATGTGCTCTCTACCTCGGTGGGCGCAGTGAGCCGCCGACTCAATACGCAAGTGAGTGGCATTCCTGTGGTGCTCTACAATCCATCGGGAGCGGCTTCGGGCGAAGCTGTAGAGGTGGAAATAGCCACGGCGAAACCTGTGAAGAGCGTGGCAGTGACCAACGAGAACGGCAAGCGTGTGAGTGCACAAGTGCTCAGCAGTGAAGCTGGCAAAACTCGTGTGCTCATTGATGCGCAAGTGCCTGCGCTGGGCTATGTGGTGTATGACGTGAAAACTTCAACAGGCACTCCTGCAGCGACAAGTATTGATGCCAACACACTTGAAAACAGCGTGTACAGCCTTCGCCTTGATGCCAACGGCGACATCTGCTCGCTCATCGACAAGCGCACTGGAAAGCAACTCGTGGCCGACGGCAAGGCTTTCCGCCTTGCGTTGTTCACCTCCAATATGTCCACCGTATGGCCTGCATGGGAAATCATCAAGAGCGAAATCGACAAGGCTCCTCAAAGCATCAGCGCCGCTGAAATCCAACAGGTGGAAAACGGCGATGTGCGTAAGGCGCTGAAGGTGACTCGCAAATTTGGAAATTCATCTATCACACAATACATTCGCCTCTATGAAGGTGCACAAGCCGACCGAATCGACATCTTCAACGATGTGGATTGGCAAGAGAAAAACTCGTTGCTGAAAGCCGAATTCCCAATGGCGTTCAGTAATCCAAAAGCCACCTACGACCTTGGCCTTGGTGCTGTGCAACGTGGCAACAACACCGACCAAGCCTATGAAGTGTATGCTCATCAATGGGCCGACCTTGCTACCACCGATGGCACTTATGGTGTGTCGGTGCTCAACGACTGCAAATATGGTTGGGACAAACCAGCCGACAACACCATCCGCCTCACCTTGCTCCACACTCCAGGGGTGGGCAGTAATTACAATTACCAAGGTGTGCAAGACCATGGCCACCATCAGTTCACCTATTCTATCGTTGCCCATCAAGGCTCATACCAAGATGCCGGTGTAGTGGCAAAGGCTGAACAATTGAATCAGGGTGTGAAGAGCTATGTGGCACCAAAGCATGCTGGCGACTTGGGCAAGGCCTATTCGTTTGCGTCGTCAAGCAATCCGAATGTGGTGCTGAAAGCAATGAAGAAAGCCGAAGAAAGCGACAATGAATATGTGGTTCGCTTCTTCGAAACATCGGGTCGAGGTGCACAAAATGCCGATTTCACTTTCGCTGCCGACATTGCGGAAGCGCAAGAACTCAACGGTATTGAGCAACCTATCGGCCCCGCCACCGCTTCGGGTAAAGTGTTGAGCGTGAATGTGCCTGCCTTTGGCATCAAGACTTACAAAGTGCGCCTCGCCACACCTTCTGTGAAGGCTACTCCTGTGGCACAAGTGCCTCTTGAATTGCCAGGCAATGCCGCTATAGGCACCTACAATGCATTCCACACTTCATCGAATTTTGATGGCAGAGGCTATGCTTTCGCTGCCGAACTGCTACCAAGCGACCTTACCTACGGCGGTGTCACCTTCCGTCTTGGCGAAGCCGATGCCAAGTGCGCGGTGAAGTGTGATGGTCAAACCATCGACATCCCTGCCGGTTATTCTCTCATTTATCTCCTTGCAGCTTCCACAGGCGCCGACACTAAGGCTACACTTCAATTCAAGGGCAAGAAAGTGGCGAAACCGGAAACTGAAATCACCGTGCCATCCTATACGGGATTTATTGGTCAATGGGGCCATTATGGGCACACCGAAGGCTATATCAAGCCATCTGAAGTGGCATTTGTGGGCACTCACCGCCACCACATGGTGAAGGGCGATATGCCATACGAATACACCTATATGTTTATGATTCCTGTCGACGTGCCTGCAGGAGCCACATCGATGACTCTCCCCACCGACAAGCATGTGGTGGTGTTTGCTGCCACCGCTTCGGCCGATTCACAAGGAGCACTCACTCCTGCCACCAACTTGATGCGTGTGGATTTGCCACTGAAGTGTGTCGACAGTCGTGCCAACCAAGTGGGGAATCTGCTTGAGGGTAAGCCTTGCATTGACCGTTCGGGCGAAGTGAAGAAGGGGGAGCGTGCCGAACTCGCAGTGGATGGCGATATGGACACCAAATGGTGCGACGCAAGCAGCAAGATACACGACAAATACATTGCTTTCGACCTCGGCGAAGTGACCACTATCCGCGAATGGGAAGTGATGCATGCCGCCATCGAAAACATGTCATATGTCACCAAAGATTTCTGCCTTCAAGTGAAAGAAAACATTGATGACGAATGGAAGACCGTAGACCAGGTGACCAACAACACCGACATTGAGACCTCCCGCAAACTCGCTGAGCCAGTGAAAGCGCGCTATGTGCGCCTCTATGTCACCAAGGCCACTCAGTTCGATGGCATTGTGGCTCGCATCTACGAATTCGCAGTTTATTAATCGCAACGATTACATCATAAATCCCTAACATGTAAGGGGCTGTGTCATTATGCGAAATTGGGCGTTTTGTAGGGACGCTCGGCTCGAGCGTCCGCCAGTCAACATGTTGGCTAACAACGAATTCGCAGCCCGGACACTACAGGACCTTGATTATCAATTCTGACACAGCCACGGCTTAATTTGAAAAAACGAAAAATTATGGCAAACGACACTAAACCATGCGCAAATTGTAAATTTCGCGCAAAATACGACCGCAATCCTAAGTCGCTGCTTGGCCGTTTCTGGCGCTGGCACATCAACTTCTGCCCAGGTTGGAAAGGTTACCTCGCTTCGCTCTCCGACGACGAGCGCGCAGCCCTCACCGAAAAATACAGCCTCAAGAAATAGGACCTATGAACAAGATTTTTATATTAATCATAATGACTATGGCAAACGCATTAGCACAAACGACCAACGCCTACAGCTTCAACGTTCTTGACGCTAAAGGTGAAAATGTGAGCCTCAACGCCTATAAAGGCAAAGTTATGCTCATCGTGAACACCGCAAGCCGCTGCGGCTTCACCCCTCAATACGAAGAACTCGAAGCCCTCTACAGCCAACTGAAGGATGAAGGATTTGAGATTCTTGATTTCCCATGCAACCAATTTGGACAGCAAGCGCCCGAAACCGACGATGAATATGTGGCTTTCTGTCAGCTCAACTACAAGACAGAATTCAAGCAGTTTCACAAAATCGACGTCAACGGCGAAAATGCTATCCCGCTCTACACCTGGCTCAAGAGTGAAAAACCTTTTGAGGGATTCGACAAGGGTCACCAACTCACGCCCATCCTCGAGGATATGTTCGACAAGAATATGCCAGGGTGGCGCACATCGCCTGACGTGAAGTGGAATTTCACCAAGTTCCTCATCAATCGCAACGGCGAAGTGGTGGCACGCTTTGAGCCCACCGCCACTGCTGCCGACATGCTCCCCGCAATCAAGGCACTTCTTGCCCAATAAAAAAATCCGCTCTTGCAGGTTTTTGTTTTCCTGCAGGAGCGGATTTTATTCACAAGATGTTGAGGGTTATTTTTTGAATTTTGCGGTTAGCTTCTCAATCATGTCGCGCGTCATGGCATCGAGGTCGTATTCTGGTTTCCAGTCCCATTCCACGCGTGCGCAAGTGTCGTCGAGCTTATTTGGCCATGAATCTGCAATCGCTTGGCGCAATGGGTCCACTTGATATTCCATTTCAAATCCAGGTATGTATTCCTTGATTTTGGCGCTGATGATTTCTGGGTCGAAACTCATTGATGCAATGTTGAACGAATTGCGGTGGCGCAAGCGCGCAGGGTCGGCTTCCATGATTTCGATGGCAGCGCGAAGAGCGTCGGGCATATACATCATGTCCATGTAGGTGCCGGGGGCGATAGGGCAAATGAATTTCTCACCCTTCACTGCAGAATAGTAGATGTCGACAGCGTAGTCGGTGGTGCCGCCACCAGGAGGGGTGACATAAGAAATCAAGCCAGGGAAGCGCACCGAGCGAGTGTCGACACCAAACTTGAGGGCATAATAGTTGCTGAGCAATTCGCCGCTCACTTTGGTCACGCCGTACATGGTGCGTGGCTGCTGAATAGTGTCTTGTGGGGTGCCGTCTTTTGGCGCATTGGGGCCGAACGAGCCGATAGAACTTGGTGTGAACACGGCGCATTTCTTTTCGCGTGCCACTTCCAGCACATTCATCAGGCCATCGATGCCGATGTGCCATGCAAGTTGAGGCTTGTTTTCTGCCACAGCGCTCAGCAAGGCAGCCAAGTTATAGATGGTGTCGATGTTGTATTTTTCTACAACATCGGCAATTTGTTGTGCATTTGTAATATCGACAACTTCCGACGGGCCGCTTTCTGCCAATGCTCCAGTGGGAGGAGCGCTTGGAATGTAGCCCGCCACAATATTACCATTAGCGTATTCCGCTCTCAGTTTCATTGTCAGCTCTGAGCCAATTTGGCCCGTAGAGCCGATGATTAACACGTTTTTCATCAATAGTTGTTTTATCCGTAGTAACTTATTTCTACAAAGTTAGGCAACATTATGCAAATACGGCTATCTTTTACCCCGTTTTTTTTCGCAAATTCAAGTTTTTTTTAGAACTTTGCCATTGTTATCGTATCGACGACACACTTATTCTATAATTTTTAAAACTATTTTGCGCCATGTATGGTAAGATGAAAGATTTCCTCACGAAGGAACTCGCCGACATCAGAGAAGCCGGCCTTTATAAAGAAGAACGTATTATCACCACGCCTCAACGCGCCGACATCGAAGTGAAACCCGCTGCCGAAGTGCTGAATTTCTGCGCCAACAACTACCTCGGATTGAGCAACAACCAACAGCTCATCGACGGTGCTGTGAAGGCTATGCAGGAGAGAGGTTATGGTATGAGCTCTGTGCGCTTTATCTGTGGCACACAAGATATTCATAAACAGCTGGAAGCCGCTATCAGCGACTATTTCCACACCGAAGACACTATTCTCTATTCAAGTTGCTTCGATGCCAACGGTGGCTTGTTTGAACCACTTCTTGGCGAAGACGACGCCATTATCAGCGATGCTCTCAACCACGCCTCTATCATCGACGGTGTGCGCCTCTGCAAGGCAAAACGCTATCGTTATGCCAACGCCAATATGGAAGAACTTGAAAAGTGCCTCCAAGAAGCACAGGCACAGCGCTTCCGCATTATCGCCACCGACGGTGTGTTCTCTATGGACGGCAACGTGGCTCCAATGGACAAAATTTGCGCTCTCGCAGAAAAATATGATGCCCTCGTGATGGTTGACGAAAGCCACTCTGCAGGTGTGGTTGGTCCTACTGGCCATGGTGTGGCTGAGCAGTTCGACCTCTACGGAAAAATTGACGTTTTCACCGGCACACTCGGTAAGGCATTTGGCGGCGCTATGGGTGGTTTCACCACTGGTAAGAAGGAAATTATCGACCTCCTTCGCCAACGCTCTCGCCCATATCTCTTCAGCAACAGCCTTGCTCCTAGCATCATCGGCGCCAGCCTCGAAATGTTCCGCATTTTGAAGGAAAGCAACGCGCTCCACGATAAGTTGGCTGAAAACGTGACCTATTTCCGCGACAAGATGATGGCTGCAGGCTTCGACATCAAGCCTACGCAAAGTGCCATCTGCGCTGTGATGCTCTACGACGCTCGCCTTTCACAAGACTTCGCTGCAGCAATGCAGGAAGAAGGCATCTATGTGACTGGCTTCTATTATCCAGTAGTGCCTAAGGGCCAAGCTCGCATCCGCGTGCAACTCTCTGCTGGCCACGAACGCGAACACCTCGACAAGTGTATCGCAGCCTTCGTGAAGGTGGGTAAGAAATTAGGCGTTATCAAATAACTTGACGATATTGGGTTCTTGCAACCCTCGGCCGACTGGCCGACAGATATTGGTTTAAGAAACTGCTAAACTTCTTACACCTCTACGAGCCTCGGGCGATGCTTTCGCTCGGGGCTCATTTGCTTTTTTGATGGAATTGTGGTGGAGTGCCGATGGTTTTGTGTATTATTTTCGTATATTTGTGATATAAAATCAACTTTCTACACCGTTATGAAACTTCGAAGCATCATCCTTTTGGCCCTTGCCCTATGTGTGGGCGTAGGCATTTCATCTGCCACAAAAAAGCAAAAACAAACAGTGAAGGCTCCCGTTGCACAAAAAGTGCCGCTCGGAGTGTGGGACGATTGCCGTAAAGACAACAACACCGATAGCATCAAGTGCTGGATGAAAGTGCTCTACGATGCAGGCATACGCGAATACTATATGTGTGGCTCGCCAGAGCAGGTGGGGCTCTATCTCGATGCCGCCAAACCCTACGGCGATGCCCATATCCATGCCTGGATGTTCACCATGGATGCTTGCAAAGATTCCGTCAACACTTACCATCACCCCGAATGGTTTGAGGTGAATCGGCTCGGTTTCAATAGCCGCGATTACAACCCATACGTGAAGCACTATCGTTGGTTGAGCCCGGCGGTGCCAGAAGTGCATGAATATTTGAAGAAGAAAGTTGACACCTATGCAGTCCTTGAAGGCCTTGCTTCGGTGCACCTCGATTTTATCCGGTTCAACGACGCCATTCTCGGCCGTGGCACGCAGCGCGACCGTTTCCACATCGACCAGGACACCTATCGCGCCGAATACGACTTCGGCTATCATCCTCTTGCTGTCGCTAAATTCAAGAAGCAATTCGGCTATTCGCCGCTCGATTTGTCGGCTCCATGGATGAGTGCTGAATGGCTCCAGTTTCGCTACAATGAAATCACAGATCTGGTGAACGAGCTCACCGACGAAGCCCACAGCAAGGGCGTGAAAATGTCGGCAGCCGTATTCCCTTTCCCTACGCGTGCCCGCATGATGGTGTATCAAGACTGGGCCACTTGGAAGGTGGATATCGTGTGTCCGATGAACTATCAGTCGTTCTATCTCGAAAATATTGATTGGGTGAAATTCAGTGTGGAGAACGGCATTCGCGAAACCTTCCATCACAACACCTATATTTCGGGCATTTTCGTGCCCAATATCACTGCAGAAGAGGTTTACCATGCAGCGAAAATCTCAATTGAAGCAGGCGCCGACGGCATCAACTTCTTCAGTGCAAAAGGATTGATTCGCAGCGCAGAAAAACTGGCAGTGGTGCGCCGTCTCAACGAAGAATACAACCGATAAAAAAGATCGCCACGTTTTCACACGACCGTAGGAGAGGCTGTGCCATCATGCGAAATTAGGCGTTTTGTAGGGACGCTCGGCTCGAGCGTCCGTCAGTCAACATGTTGACTGATAACGAATTCGTTCAAGTTCTTGATTGTTAGTTTTTGCACAGTGTCTGTCTTCAGAGGCGTCGTGTCAATGGGTGTTACAGATTCACGATGAGGCGGCCGATGTAGAGCAATGCGAGTCCGCCCACCACGCTGATGAGCGTATAGGCGAGCACGGGGAGGAGAGCGCCTTCACGCAGGAGGTTGAGTGTCTCGTTGGAGAAGGTGGAGAAAGTGGTGAAACCGCCACATAGGCCCACGGTGAGCAGCAGTGCCCAACTGCTTTGCAGTGCACCAAAGCGCTCAAGCAATCCGTAGATAATTCCAAAGAGGAAACACCCCGCCAGGTTGGCTGTCATTGTGCCGATGGCAAAGCCCAAGAGCAAGCGCCCAGCGAGCACCTGTCCAACCAAATATCGCAGTGCTCCACCCATGAAGCTGCCACATCCCACCAAAAGAAGATTTCTAACCATCATCAAAGAAAAATAATAATTGGCTCAAGCCAAATCCACTGCAAATTTCCGTAAAATTCCCGACTTGTGCAAGATTATCACTGTTTAGCGGTGTTATGTGGAGCATTCTGGGACCAATGCTTTGCGCACAAAAAAGCCCTTGCGGTAAAAAAACAAGGGCTTATAAAGATATATGTTTCTATAGGGGATTATTTCTTGGGGAGTGGGCCGATGAAGTGCTCGTGCATGAGGGTGAGGGAGCGTTGGAGCACCTTGCGACTTGCAGAGCCATTGGTGATAACCACGAAGCCATACTTCTTGGCTGGGTCGAAGAACATGGCGCTGCGCAATCCGTAAGCACCACCGGTGTGGCCCACGAGTTCGATGCCTGGAGTGTATTCATCAGCGCGTACGAGTCCGAGACCTGCGCGTTCTTTTTCTGCCTTGTCGACATAGGCATTGGCGTCGTCGGTGATGACGGTCTGCATGCGTCGGCTGCTTGCTTCGCTAATCACGCGTTTCTTAGCCAACGGCGATTTGCCGTAGTTCATGTGCATGAGCATGTATTTGGCCAAATCGCTTGCTGTGATTTTCACGCCGCCGGCTGCCGAAAGGCGAGCGGTGTGCTTGCAGAGTTGATAGTGGTCAAGCACATCGGGGCGTGCATACGCTTGTGGCTGTGGCACAAAGGCGCCGTGTTCCATAGCGTAGAGTGTGGCGAAGCGAGTGCTGTCGAGGTCGTCTACGCAGTGGCTGCCCTTCAGTCCGAGAGGCTTCATCACATTCTTCACGATATAGCGGTCGAAGCGTGTGCCGGTCACCTTTTCGATTACAGCCGACATGATGTTGAATGCATAGTTGCAATATTCATAGCCAGTGCCTGGCTTGTAGTCGTTGTAGCACTTTGCGTAGTCGGGGTTGATGGCGGGGTCAACAGCATCGAAGCTCACCCAGTAGCCTTGCGAGTCGTTGAGGCTTGATGTGTGGCTGAGGAGCATTTCGAGTGTGATGGGCACATCGGGGTATTTAGGGTTTTGCACCTTGAAATCGAGATACTTGTTCACATCGGCCTTGAGGTCGACCTTGCCTTGTTCCACCAGTTGCATGATGGCGGTGGCGGTAAACGACTTGGAGATGCTGGCGATGCGGAAGATGACATCAGGAGTCATGTCTTCGCCCAATTCGCGATTCTTAAGACCGAAACTGTGAGAGTAAATGATTTTGTTGTCTTTCACCACCACCACATTCGACCCAACCACATTGAGCGAATCCATCATGGCTTGGTAGTCGGCCACGAAGGCGGCATCGTTGATGCGTGCAGGCTTCTTTGCCTGCTTTTTGCCTTTTGCGCTTGCAGCACCCACTGCAAGGAGGAGGCATAGAGCTATAGTCAGAAGATTTTTCATGAAATAAAAATTTATGAATTTATTACTGCAGTAAAATTACTGCTTTTCGTTGGAAGGATGAAAAATAATGCGGTATTTTTCGTAACTTTGTGGCGCCAAACCACAAAATCCGTACCGACGAATTAACACAAACAATTAAAAAAGACTGAATTATGCCAGAATCGAATTTTATCGACTATGTGAAAATTATGTGTCGCAGTGGTCATGGAGGCCACGGCTCTGCTCATCTTCACCGCGCCAAATATATGCCAAAAGGTGGCCCTGACGGTGGCGACGGCGGACGCGGCGGACACATCTTCTTGAAAGGTAACCGCAACCTGTGGACTCTGATTCACTTGAAATATACACGACACATCTTTGCCACCAACGGTGCACCGGGCTACGAAAACCAATGCCACGGCAAGGACGGCGAGGATCGCACCATTGAGGTGCCTTGCGGAACTGCTGTTTACGATGCCGAAACAGGCGAGTTTCTTTGCGATGTGACTGAAGACGGTCAGATCGTGAAGCTCCTGCGCGGCGGTCGCGGCGGACTGGGCAACACTCACTTCAAAACTGCCACCAACCAAACCCCTCGCTACGCACAGCGCGGTGAAGAGGGTGTGGAGAAAGCTGTGATTATGGAGTTGAAAGTGCTGGCCGATGTGGGTTTGGTAGGTTTTCCAAATGCAGGTAAGAGCACATTGCTCTCTGTGATTTCGGCAGCGAAACCAAAGATTGCCAACTATCCTTTCACTACCCTTGAGCCAAACTTGGGCATTGTGAGTTATCGCGGACAGCAATCGTTCGTGATGGCCGACATCCCCGGTATCATTGAGGGCGCAAGCGAAGGCAAAGGTCTTGGCTTCCGCTTCCTTCGCCATATCGAGCGCAACGCAGTGCTTCTTTTCATGATTCCTGCCGATACCGACGACATCGTTAAAGAATACGACATTCTCTGCAACGAGGTGGTGACTTTCAACCCCGACCTTGCCGACAAGCCTCGCGTGCTGGCTATCACCAAGTGTGACATGATTGATGAGGAACTCAAGGAAATGCTCCGCGAAAATCTGCCAGAAGGCATCGAGACAGTGTTTATCTCATCTGTGGCACAGAAGGGACTCACCGAACTGAAGGACTTGCTTTGGCGCACAATCAACGATGAGCGCAACCGCATTCCCGAAACCCTTACCCAACGCGACCTTTCTGCAAGCCACCGCGTGAAGGAGGAGGACGACTTCATCTTCGAGGCAGAAAAGCCTGTAAGAAAAGATGACGACGATGAAAATGCCGGGGGAAAGATGACTTGGGAAGAGACCGACCGACAGTGGGATGACGAATACTGGGAAGAAGATTTCGCCGACGAAAACGAGAAATTCCAGGTGGTTTCCGACCCCGACGACGCTCTTACCAAAGCCGAGCGCAAGCAACTTGAAATGGAAGCTGCTGCTCAAGAAGAAGCCGACGAAGAATAACAAGAGGGGGCTGTGTCATGATGCAAAATTAGGCGTTTGTAGGGATGTGATATTTTGCGTTTGTTAGTCAATATGCTGACTAATAATGAATTATCCATACTGGCGATTGAGCCGAGTGCCCTTAAAGGGTCTTGATTATCAATTATGATACAGCCTCTTTTCATTATCAAATAAGAAAGGATGTGTCCACTGCACAGCGGATACATCCTTTTATCGTTTTCTCACATCACCTACTTTTTCCTGACTTCGTCATCGTGTCACCCAAAAATTCTCGTCGAATAATTTGG